>DDOT01000117.1 GCA_002341815.1 Thiobacillus sp. UBA2487
GGAACGCATTGCAGGCATCGTGCAGAAAACCCGGTGTTTTGACAGCAGCCGTGCCGATAATAACGTACTGCACGCCAATATCCAGATAACGGGCAATGGTATCCAGATCACGAATGCCACCCCCTAATTGCACCGGCACCTCACCGCCAACCTCATTCACAATTTGACGAATGGCCGATTCATTAACCGGCTTGCCGGCAAATGCCCCGTTCAAATCCACCAAGTGCAACCGACGAACCCCTTTACCCAGCCAATGACGCGCCATTTCAGCCGGGTTTTCAGAAAACAGGGTGGCGTCTTCCATAACGCCCTGTCGCAAACGTACGCAATGACCATCCTTAAGGTCGATAGCGGGAATTATCAGCATGATTTTTAACCAATATTACAAGCAAGTTGCAAATTTGCCAGTGTTCAGCATTTTAAGCTGCTGACGACTGACCCACATTACCATCCCATTTAACAAAATTGCCAAGCAAGGCCAAACCGGCCTCCTGACTTTTCTCCGGGTGAAACTGCACGGCAAATACATTACCAACCGCCACTGCACTGGCAAATGCAAATGGATAATCAGTGGAACCAGCCAGATGTATGGCATTGGCCGGTTGCACATAATAACTATGCACAAAATAAAAGCGGGCATGTTCTGCCACACCGATCCACAACGGGTGAGCGGTAACCTGCGCCACCTCATTCCATCCCATGTGTGGCACCTTCATGCGCCCACCGTGCGACTCAAGCTGTAACGATTCAGGAAAACGCCGCACCCTGCCGGGTAAAAGCCCCAAACCGGCCACATCACCTTCTTCGCTGTGTTCAAACAACGCCTGCATTCCCAGGCAAATACCCAAGAACGGTTTGCTGCGCGCCGCTTGTATCAACGGTTCTCGCAGCCCCCTTGCATCCAGCTCGCGAATACAGTCGCCCATCGCGCCAACCCCCGGAAATACCACCCGATCAGCATCAGCCAAACGATGCGGGTCATCGGTTATCACCACCTGCACATCCAGCCCGGCCACATGTTGCAACGCTTGCGCCACGGAACGCAAATTGCCCATGCCGTAATCAATAACCGCCACGGTGGATTTCATGCGCCAGCGCTCCACAATACCACTGTACGAAACGAGTCAGATGAATTAAACCACGGTTTCATCACAACGAGCCTTTGGTCGACGGCATGGCCTGGCTGGAAATGCGCGGATCGAATTCGGCCGCCATACGCAATGCGCGACCAAACGCTTTGAACAGACTTTCAGCTTGGTGGTGCGAATTCACTCCGCGCAAATTATCCATGTGCAAGGTAATGGCAGCATGGTTGACGAAACCCTGAAAAAACTCGCGCACCAACTCCACATCAAAATCACCAATCTTGTCCCGGGTAAACGGTACATCATACGTCATCATCGGCCGACCCGACAGGTCAATCACCACGCGTGACAACGCCTCATCCAACGGAACATACGCATAGCCATAACGACGAACGCCCTTTTTATCGCCTATCGCGCGTGCAAAGGCTTGACCAAGCGTTATACCGATGTCTTCTACCGTATGATGAGCATCAATCTGTAAATCGCCTTGCGCTTTCACCCGGATATTCATCACCCCATGTCGTGCAATCTGGTCAACCATGTGATCCAGAAACGGCAACCCGGTATCAAATTCGCCGTGCCCTTCTCCATCCAAATTAAGAGAAACGCTGATTTGTGTTTCAAGGGTGTTGCGATTTACGTCTGCTTTACGCATGATATGTGTCTTTCTATGGCTAATCGAGCGTAATTGCGCTGTCGGCCCTAGTTCCAACCAGCCGTACCAAAACAGTCAACAGCGCATCACATTGGGCCTCAGTCCCGATTGTAATGCGGACGAATGCAGAAATGCGCGCCGGACGACGAAAATGGCGCACAACAATGTTGTTTTCCCGCAACTGTGCAGCCAACTGTTCACCCGGGATCGCCGGGTGGCGAGCGAGAATAAAGTTTGCGCTGGATGGCAGGATTTCGAATCCCATTTCCTGCATGCGCAAACACAATGCTTCACGCGAATGAACAATTCGGTTGCGGGTTTCAATGAACCATGCCGAATCCGCCAACGCAGCCTGGGCACCGGCTTGAGCCAATCGGCCGAGCGGATACGAGTTAAAGCTGTCTTTCACCCGCGTAAGCCCTTCTATCAATTCGGGTGATCCCACGGCATATCCCACACGCAAGCCGGCCAACCCGTGCGACTTGGACAAGGTACGCACCACCAACAATTGTGGGTAACGATGCACCAACGCCATCACTGATCGGGCGCCAAAATCAACATAAGCCTCATCCACCAGCACCACACTATCTGAATTGGCCTGGAGCAAGTCTTCTATTTGTTCCAACGGTAATGCAATGCCTGTGGGGGCATTCGGATTGGGAAACACAATGCCGCCATTCTGCCGCCGATAGTCCTGCAAACGAATCTGAAATTGCTCGTCAAGTGGCACTTGTTCAAACGCAATACCATACAAGTCACAGTACACCGGATAAAAACTGTAGGTCACATCAGGAAACAGCACAGGCGCCTCATGACATAACAACGCATTAAACGCATGCGCCAACACCTCGTCCGAGCCATTGCCAACAAACACCTGCTGACGATCGACGTTGTGCAATCCAGCAATGGTATCGCGCAACGCATCACTAGCCGGATCAGGATACAACCGCAGATGCTCGCAGTTGGCAGCCTGAATGGCCTCTAATGCCTGTGGACTCGGTCCATACGGGTTTTCATTGGTATTCAGCTTGATCAACCCTGGCTGCTTGGGTTGCTCACCCGGAACATATGGCACCAGATTGCGCGTGGTTTCACTCCAATAACGGCTCACGACTCTATCTCTCTGTAAAAATCAGACAGCTTCCATTCGGTAAGCGGCCGATCGCGCATGCGCCTGCAAGCCCTCACCTTCCGCCAATTCCACGGCAATCTGCCCCAGCGTTTGCGCTCCCGCGCGCGAAACCTGAATCAAACTGGTGCGTTTCTGAAAATCATATACGCCCAGCGGACTGGAAAACCGTGCGGTGCGCGATGTGGGCAATACATGATTCGGCCCCGCACAATAATCACCCAGCGATTCGCACGTATGATGCCCCATGAAAATAGCCCCGGCATGGCGAATTTTACCGGCCCACGCAGCTGGGTCGTCCACCGACAACTCTAAATGTTCCGGTGCAATATGATTGGCAATGTCTATTGCTTCATCCAGATCACGCACCAAAATCAAGGCAGCCCGATCACGCAGTGATGTCTCAATCACCTGTCGACGCGACATATCGGGTAACAAACGCGCAATACTGTCTTTAACGGCTTCAATATGAGCGGCATCAGGGCACAGCAAAATCGACTGCGCCAATTCATCATGCTCAGCCTGAGAAAACAGATCCATTGCTACCCAGTCGGGTGAAACGTGACCATCGCTGATAATCAGAATCTCGGATGGCCCGGCGACCATATCAATCCCCACCGTACCAAATACGCGGCGTTTGGCAGAGGCAACATAAGCATTACCCGGCCCCACTATCTTGTCAACTTGGGGAATAGTAGCCGTGCCATACGCCAATGCACCAATGGCCTGCGCGCCGCCGATGGTAAATACGCGGGTCACACCGGCCACGGCTGCGGCCGCCAGCACCAATTCATTTTGCACGCCATCCGGCGTCGGCACAACCATGATTAATTCTTTTACACCCGCCACCTGCGCTGGAATGGCATTCATCAGCACCGACGACGGATAGGCAGCTTTTCCACCCGGCACATACAAACCGACCCGATCCAGCGAGGTGACTTGTTGACCCAGCATCGTGCCATCCGTCTCGACATAATGCCAAGAGCTCATTAACTGACGCGAATGATACGCACGAATACGCTCAGCCGCTTGTTCAAGGGCCTGACGACGCGCAGGGGCAAGCCCATTCAATGCTTGCTGCAGGCGTTCCACAGGCAGTTCCAGCTCAGCCATCGATGTGGCTGCCAAGCGATCAAAGCGCCTGGTGAATTCCAACACCGCTGCATCGCCTTCGCCACGTACCCGATGCAATATATCCTCAACGGCGTGTTCAATTGATGCGTCTTGCCCCGCATCCAGCGCAAGCCGCTTGGCCAATGCGTGTTGAAAACCAGGGGCACGAGAATCCAGGGTAAACAGGTTCAACATGACAGTCCGGTGACAGTATGAGAAAAGGGCATTATACCTGCAATTTTGCCCGGCGTTCATGCCACAGACGCAAATGCGTAAGGGAATGGGATTCGCGCGCAGACGAATTGAGACACGTCGCAATAATAGTTGACAAAATAACTCGGGAAAATTACCATTCAGCGCATGACAAACGCATTCCCACCCTCACTTGGCCAACGGTTTTTAAACTTGCCCACGGCGCTATATCACCCGATTCAGGCAGAGCCATTGCCCAATCCGACTTTGCTGCATTGGAATGAACCAGTGGCCGAGTTGGCCGACATTCAGCGAGGCGAAATCGATCCGCATAAATTGGCCGCTTATTTGGCCGGCAACCAATCATGGCCCGGCAGCACACCCTGCGCCAGCGTTTATGCCGGCCACCAGTTTGGTTATTTCGTACCGCAACTGGGCGATGGTCGCGCACTCTTGCTGGGTGACCGCAATGGCTGGGAATTACAGCTAAAAGGGAGCGGACGCACACCTTGGTCGCGCGCTGGCGATGGCCGCGCGGTCTTGCGCTCCAGCCTGCGTGAATACCTGTGCTCGGAAGCCATGCATGGGCTGGGGGTTCCTACCACCCGCGCCCTGTCGTTAATTGGCAGTCCGTTACCAGTTTGGCGGGAAACCGAAGAAACCGCCGCCGTGGTTCTGCGCATGAGCCCCAGCTTTATTCGCTTCGGTCATTTTGAATGGCTGTCTCACCACAAGCAAACTGCAACGTTACGTACATTGGCCGATTTCGTCATCACCCATCACTTCCCTTCCTGGCAAACCCACCCCGAGCGTTACGCACGGCTATTTGCCGAAATCACGCGCCTGACCGCGCACTTGATGGCACACTGGCAATCGGTTGGTTTTACCCATGGGGTCATGAACACCGATAATATGTCAATTCTGGGACTAACCTTGGACTACGGCCCGTTTGGTTTCCTCGACACTTACCAGGCCGATTTTGTGTGTAACCATACCGATGCACATGGCCGCTACGCTTACGACCAACAACCCGATGTCGGCGCATGGAACCTGACCCGACTGGCCCAAGCCATGGTCTCTTTGGTTTCTTCTGACGAATTGAAAGCCATACTGGACACTTACCCATCCCAATTTGCCACCCATTACATTCAACTGATGAGCCGTCGACTTGGCCTGAAACCCGCTCGGCAACACACCGGCGTCATTTTGGGACTACTGGAACTCATGCAATCCAACCAATTGGATTATCATGGTTTTTTTCGCGATCTGTGCGCGTTTGATACGACTCCCGACGCCAAAAATCACGCCTTGCGCGACCAATGCCGTCAGCGCGAACAATTTGATCAATGGGCCGCGCAATGGCGCCACGCACTGACCGAAGATGGGGTTAGCGATGCCGATCGACGCGGGATAATGTTACGCCACAACCCAAAATACATATTGCGCAATCATTTGGCCGAAGAAATCATTCACGAAGTACGTGATCGACACAATACCGAGGTGCTCAACGATATCATTCGGGTATTGCATGCCCCTTTTGATGAACACCCCGATCTGGCACGCTGGGCAGCACCGCCGCCAGCCGGTACGCGCATTGAGCTGAGTTGCTCATCATGAGAAGATCGGGCTACACAAGATGCGGAACCAATCACCCATCCATCAAGTCCTAGCAAGAACATTAATCGCCGAGAATATCAAGATGTCATCCCCTGCTATCGATCTAAAAGGACAATTTCGTCAACAGGCACAGGGTGCTCTGAGCCTGAATATTGCCTTTATCGGCATCACCAACCAATTATTCACCACGCTTCACACACTGAAATCAGCCACTGCTGACGAACTGGCGCGTGCTACCGGCATGGATCCCGCTTACACCGTGCGTTGGTGCGATGCCGCGTATGCCTTCGGTTATTTAGATACAGAACACGATCATTTCAGTTTAACCGAACAAGGACTGGCCATGCGTCCGGATGCCACCGATTCATTGGTACCCATGGCCATTCAGTCTGTTTTGTCGGCACACATGGCGGAACGGGCCGCCGGACTGATGCGTAGCGGCGAGCGTCCTGGCGAATCAGTGCTGGCAGAACGCGCCACCATTTTGCCTTGGTTTGGCAGTATGCTGGAAACCGGTTTTTCACCCATGTTTGAGCAAACCATCTGCCCGGCCATTCCAGAGTTTGCTGAAGTGGATGCCAAGGGCGGACTAGCCGTTGATCTTGGTTGCGGTAATGGTTGGTATTTACGCGCACTGGCGCGACGTTGCGGACATCTACGCGGCTTGGGAATTGACGGATTTGCGGAAAATGTCAGTCAAGCCACCGCACTCGCGCAAGCCGCCGGCNNCCGGCTTGGGCGACCGGTTACATTTTCAACAAGGTGACATTCACCAACTAACCCTGAGCGAGCCCGCTGATTTGATTGCCATGAACCGTGCATTGCATCATGTGTGGGAAAAAGACACCGCCAGCCTGTTTGCTTGGTTACATGCCAATCTTAAACCGGGTGGTTTGGTCGCTATCTGGGAACCGGCTTGGCCGGCTGATCGAACGGCATTACGCGACCCATCCCGCCGAGGCATGGCGTTTCAAAACCTGAGCGAGCACATTCAAGGCAACCACTTTTTGCAACCGGCAGAAATACAGACTGCCTTTGAGCAGGCCGGCATGGATGCCAAAACATACACATTCATGCAAGGCAATGAAGCCGTTATCATTGCACGGCGCCCGACCCACTAATCAAGATCCCGTGGCGCGGAGCCAATCCGCGCGTCTTTAACCTACCCAAAGCGACGGTTGATGGCATCAAGCGCTCAGTCGTCATCTTCTTCCTGACGCATGGCGTGTATTGTATCGATCAGCCCATTGGTCGATGGATCGTGATTTTGCACACGATTATCGCCGGTCAGGTCTGGTTGCAGGGCGGTAGCCAGTTGTTTCCCGAGCTCTACCCCCCATTGATCGAACGAATTGATATTCCAAACCACGCCTTGCACAAACACTTTATGTTCATAAAGCGCAATCAACGCACCCAAGGTAAACGGATTCAACTCGCGATAAAGCAAAGTGCTGGATGGTCGATTACCGGCAAATCGTTTATGCGGCGCCAATTGGCGTGCCGCTTGTTCCGGCATGCCGCTGGCCAGCAACTCTTGCAGTGCCTCGTGTTCGGTTTTGCCACGCATTAACGCCTGACCCTGAGCAATGCAATTCGCCACCAGCACATCGTGCTGCTGACCCAACGGGCGTTGCGAACGAGCCGCCACCATGAAATCACACGGAATCAATCGACTGCCTTGATGAATCAATTGATAGAAAGCATGCTGGCCGTTGGTACCGGGCTCACCCCAGATGACCGGACCGGTATTGCAAGACGCTTGCGAGCCATCTCGGGTAATTGTCTTGCCGTTGCTTTCCATATCCAGTTGTTGCAGGTAAGCAGGAAACCTGGCCAAAAATTGATCATACGGCAATACTGCGTGTGTTTCAGCACCCCAAAAGTCGTTGTACCAAATACCCAACATCGCCATGATGACCGGCATATTGGCCTCAAATGGCGTCAAACGAAAATGCTCATCCATGGCGCAGGCGCCATCCAGAAATTGCTCAAAGCCATCCATGCCGATCATTAATGCCACCGGCAAGCCTACGGCTGACCATACGGAATATCGTCCACCGACCCAATCCCAAAAACCGAACATGTTGTCAGGATGAATACCGAATGAGGTTACACGTTCAGTATTGGTGGATACTGCCACAAAGTGACGCATCACGGCAGCATCATCGCCTGACTGATCTACCAGCCAGGAGCGCGCCGCGCGCGCATTCATCATGGTTTCTGCCGTAGTAAAGGTTTTGGATGCCACCACAAACAAGGTGGTTTCAGCATCTAATCCAGCCAGCGTTTCCACCAAATGCGACGGATCGATATTCGATACAAAATGCGCTCGCAAACCCGTTTGCCACCACGGCTTGAGCGCCTGACTCACCATGACAGGCCCCAAATCAGACCCGCCAATACCGATATTCACCACATCAGTAATCGCACGACCGGTGAAGCCCTTCCACTCGCCAGAGCGCACCCGCTCGGTGAATGTACGCATGCGCGCCAACACACCCTCCACCAATGACGCAACAGGCTGCCCATCCACGCGCACATCCCGCCCGCAACGATTGCGCAAGGCGGTATGCAGAACCGAACGATTTTCCGTCAGGTTTATTTTGTCACCACGAAACATGGCGTCAATCATCTGCCGCAATCCAGATCGGTCAGCCAAATCGACCAACAGACTCATGGTTTCCCGCGTGACACGGTGCCTGGAATAATCCAGAAAAATACCCACGGCGCTTAGCGAAAATGCCGCGAAGCGATCCGGGTCATCCGCAAATAATTGGCGCATGTCAACATCAGCCACTCGCGCCCAGTGTGCCTCCAACCGACCACGCACTGCATCACCTTGTTTCATGCTCCACCTCTGCATCCAGCAACAGTCCCAACACATCCGCAATCTTATGTCACACATTATGACAGATGCCACCATCCTGACACAAAACAGCTTTCGTCTCAAACCATGGACAGAAAAATCCATTAAAAATAAATTTACGGGAACCCGTCACGCCCCACACTGTCCATAAAACATACGCCAAGCCGATTTTGCGAACCGCACGTTTGCAGCGCAGTAACCGGGTATATAATGGCAACCATTCTGTACTTAACTTTTGACTGGATTTCGTCAACATGACTGCTATCAAGCAAAACAAAAACAAAGGCTTGCTACTGCAGGACCCCTTCCTCAACAGCCTGCGCAAAGACAACGTACCGGTTTCGGTTTATTTGGTAAACGGCATTAAATTGCAAGGCCAAATCGAATCGTATGACCAGTATGTTGTACTGCTGAAAAACATGGTTACCCAAATGGTGTACAAACACGCCATTTCCACCATAGTACCGTCCCGTCCGGTGCCATTGCATCAGGAACCGGCAGACAGCTAATGTTTGAACGTCACCAAGGTGGCGACCGGGTGGTGCTGGCGAGCATCGACATGGGCGATCTTGATTATGTGGAGAGCCTGACCGAACTGAAATTATTAGCTCGCAGCGCAGGACTGGCGATCACGGGCGTGGTTGAGGGACGTCGTGATCGCCCCGACCCGGCCTTGTTTGCCGGTTCGGGCAAGGTTGAAGAAATTGCCGGTGTGGTGCGCGGAACAGATGCCGAACTGGTAATTTTCAATCACGCACTTTCGCCTGCACAAGAACGCAATCTCGAGCGCGCCATGCAATGCCGAGTGGTGGACCGCACCACGCTCATACTCGATATTTTCGCTCGGCGAGCCAAAAGTGCCGAAGGCATCCTGCAGGTTGAACTGGCGCAACTTGCCCACCTTTCCACCCGCTTGGTGCGTGGCTGGACCCACCTTGAACGTCAAAAAGGCGGTATTGGTCTGCGTGGCCCGGGCGAAACCCAATTAGAAACCGACCGCCGACTGATTGGCAATCGCGTCAAGTTATTAAAAGAACGTTTAGCCAGAACACAACGCCAACGCAATGTACAACGCCGCGCCCGCAGCCGCCGGCAAGTCATGTCGATTTCTCTGGTTGGTTATACCAACGCCGGCAAATCAACCCTGTTTAACGTACTGACCCACGAGCGCACCTACGTGGCGGACCAATTATTCGCCACGCTCGACACCACCACCCGTCAGGTTTGGCTGGACGGTGCAGGTCAAGTGGTGGTGTCCGACACCGTCGGTTTTATTACCGGCCTGCCCCATACATTGGTGGAAAGTTTTCGCGCCACCCTTGAAGAAACCCGGCAAGCCGATTTACTCTTGCACGTTGTGGATAACGCAAGCCCTGTGAAAGAGCGACAGATCCTCGAAGTAAATCGCGTATTAAAAGAAATTGGTGCAGATCACGTGCCGCAAATCCTGATTTACAACAAAATGGATCTTTGCGCAGGTGAGCCCGGCATCGAATTCGACGAGTGTGGTAGAATCACTGCCATTCGGCTAAGCGCCCAAACCGGGATGGGGTTGGCATTATTACGTGACACGCTGGCCGATCAAGCACGACTGTTTTTACATACTGCCCGCAAAGGCGATACAACCGAACAACATGAGCAACCTGTTTGCCAGCCAGTGGCCGAATGAACCACTGACCCGACACCAAACAGGCAGGCGCCCATAATGATTAGCCGGCACGCTGATTCTTTGAGTCTCCGTGCCAATGATGATGCAATACCTGGAACGGTTTCCAGAACTGGATAACGCATGGCATGGAATGACCCTCAATGGGGCAAAAAAAATGACGGCCCACCGGATCTCGATGAGCTCTGGCGAAAATTCAACCTACGTCTGAACAAGATGCTGGGCAACAAACCTGAACCGTCCCGATCGATCACTCCTGGCACCATCACTATCGTGTTGGCACTGATGGTGGCAATCTGGCTGGCATCCGGATTTTATATTGTCGATGCTGGCGAGCGTGGTGTGATATTGCGTTTTGGTCGCTACCTGGAAACCAGCCAACCCGGTCCCGGGTGGCATGCACCGTGGCCGATTGAATCGGTTGAGGTCGTCAATATCCAGCAAGTTCGGACGGTTGAGGTAGGCTATCGTGACAATGTACGCAACAAAGTATTAAAAGAATCGCTCATGTTGACCGACGATGAAAACATCATCGACATTCAATTTGCCGTGCAATACACCCTGAAGAACCCGGAAAACTATCTGTTCAACAACCGGTCACCCGATGAAGCCGTGCGCCAGGTTGCCGAAAGTGTGATGAGCGAAATCGTCGGCCATAGCACCATGGACTATGTCTTGTATGAGGGGCGTAGCGAAATTGCTGACCGTGCCACCAAACGCATTCAACAAATTCTCGACCTGTACCACACCGGTATCAGCGTGAGCCAGGTAACCCTGCAAAACGCACAACCACCGCAAGAGGTTCAGCCCGCATTCGATGATGCCGTACGCGCCAGTCAAGATCGTGAACGATTGAAGAGCGAAGGACAAGCCTACGCAAATGATGTAATTCCCAAGGCCCGTGGCGTTGCTGCACGCCTGCAGGAAGAAGCGGCCGGTTACAAACAATCGGTAATTGCCGATGCACAAGGCGAGGCAGACCGTTTCCGCCAGATTCTGGCGCAATACAACAAAGCACCAGCGGTTACCCGTGAACGCATGTATATCGACATGATGCAACAAGTGCTGTCCAACAGCACCAAGGTATTGGTCGACGACAAAAAGGGCAGCGGACAGATGCTGTATTTGCCGCTCGACAAACTCATGCAACAAACGGCACCCGCAGCACCGGCACCCGCCACCACGCCCGCGCCTGCCACACCCGTCGCAACAACCCCTGCCCCCAGTGCGCCGGCGGCAGCCGCAACGACCTCAACCACCGAGTCCGGGGCAGCAGACAACACCAATGGACCTACGGATGAAGCCAACCGGAGCCGCGATTTGATGCGCAGCCGTGAGCGGGAGGATCGGCCATGAACAACAAATACACCACCTTGGCGGTACTAATAGCCACTGTTGCTATTTTAACCAGCTTATCAGCCTACACAGTTGATCAACGCCAAAATGCAATTGTGTTTCAGCTTGGGCAAATTGTAGACGTCAAACAGCAATCCGGTCTGTATTTCAAGGTGCCCTTATTACAGAACATTCGCTATTTTGACACCCGCATTCTCACGCTCGACCCGGCAGACCCGGATCGCTACATCACGGCCGAGAAGAAAAATGTTCTGGTAGACTATTTTGTGAAGTGGCGCATTGCCGACGTCAAGCAATATTATGTTAGCGTGGCTGGCGACGAAACGCGCGCTGACACCCGCCTGCAGCAAACCATTAACGATGGCTTGCGCGCCGAAATCGGCAAACGGTCGGTACATGACGTTGTCTCCGGTGAACGCAATGATATTCTGCAGATATTACGCTCACGCATTGACCCGGACGCACGCAAGATCGGTGTTCAGGTGATCGATGTGCGCATCAAACAGGTTGCTTTACCGAGCGAAGTCAGTGATTCGGTCTATAAACGCATGGAAGCTGAACGCAAGCGGGTAGCCAATGAATTACGTTCAACCGGTTCGGCAGAGGCTGAGAAAATAAAGGCCGATGCAGACCGCCAGCGTGAGGTGATCGTGGCGGAAGCCTGGCGCGATGCGCAGCAAGTCAAGGGTGAAGGCGATGCAGCAGCCAGTGCTATCTACGCTGCAGCTTTCTCGCAAAATCCTGAATTCTATAACTTCTATCGCAGCCTGAACGCTTACCAGCGCAGTTTCACCGGGCGTAAGGATGTGTTGATCCTTGATCCGCACGCTCCCTTCTTCCGCTACATGAACTCGCCGGACGGCAAAGGCGGCAAGCCCTGAACCTCAGGCCGGAAGGCATGCTTTCCGGCCTTTCATTGTGAAAGTATGACCATGCACAACTGGCTGCTGCCCGAATACATTGAAGACCTGTTACCACCGCATGCCGCCCGCACCGAGCATTTGCGTCAACAACTGCTCAACCTGTTTCGCGTACATGGCTATGAATTGGTAACACCGCCTTTAATTGAATACCTCGATTCATTGTTAACCGGTGCGGGAAGCGATCTGGATTTGAAAACATTCAAACTGGTCGATCAATTATCGGGTAAATCCATGGGGGTACGTGCCGACATCACCCCGCAAACCGCACGCATTGATGCCCACATCCTGAATCGACAAGGGGTTACCCGTCTTTGTTATGCCGGTTCCGTAATCCACACCTTGCCTGAACGCACCAACCGCTCGCGCGAACTGATGCAATTGGGTGCTGAAATTTACGGACATGCCGGTCCGGAGGCCGACATCGAAGTCATCCAGCTCATGATCCAAGGGCTTAAGCAGTCAGGTATTGATGACATTCATCTGGATATTGGCCATGTCGGTGTCTTCCGTGGTTTGCTGGAACACGCCGGCATGGTGGATGAACTACAAATCCAGGACCTGTTTGCCGCCTTGCAAGCCAAGGATATCAGCCTGATTCGCCAACATACCGAGACACTTGCCCCAGCCATCCGTGATGCCTTGATCGCGTTACCCAATCTGTACGGCAATGACAGCGTACTGAGTACCGCTCAAGCCGTACTGCCAGATCACCCGCTGATTCGCACTGCCATCACGCAACTACAGGCAATTGCCAATGAATTACAAACGCAGGTCGTGATTAATTTTGATCTGGGCGAATTGCGTGGCTACCACTACCACAGTGGCGTGATGTTTGCCGCCTACACAGCCAACCATCCACAACCTTTGGCGTCTGGCGGGCGATATGACGAAGTTGGCAAAAGCTTTGGCCGGGCACGCCCTGCCACCGGTTTTAGTCTGGATTTGCGCGAACTGGCTCGTCTCACTGCGCGCGACACCCCTGCCAATGCCATTTTGGCCCCAACGTCNNACGACCACAAACTCGGCACCCGCATTGCCGAATTGCGCGCCCAAGGCGAAGTTGTCATCATCGACCTGCCCGGACATGACGCAACACGCAACGAATACCATTATAATCGCCGTCTCGAACCAACCAGCGCGGGCGAGTGGATCATCGTTCCGCGCGCATATTCAAATCACTAACGTCGCTATTTGCAAGCAGGAAACCAAGCATGACCAAAAACATCGTTGTCATCGGCACCCAATGGGGCGATGAAGGCAAAGGAAAAATCGTTGACTGGCTAACCGATCACGCACAAGGCGTGGTACGCTTTCAAGGCGGGCACAATGCTGGTCATACGCTGGTGGTTGGTGGACAAAAAACTGTTTTACATTTGATACCATCCGGCATTTTACGCAAAAATGTCACCTGTTATATCGGCAATGGTGTTGTCGTCTCACCGTCGGCCCTGTTGGAAGAAATGGACATGCTCGAAGCGCATGGCGTGAATGTCAGCGACCGTTTGCGTATTTCAGAAGCTTGCCCGCTGATTTTGCCGTATCACATCGCCATTGACAACGCCCGCGAACAGGCCAAAGGAGCTGGCAAAATTGGCACCACCGGTCGCGGCATTGGCCCGGCATATGAAGACAAGGTCGCTCGACGCGCCATTCGTTTACAAGATGTGTTTTATCGCGAACGCTTCGCCGCCAAATTGGGCGAAGTGCTCGACTACCACAATTTTGTCTTGAAAAACTATTTCAACACAGACATTGTTGATTTTAACCAAACCCTTGAAACCACCTTGGCGTTGGCCGAACGCATCAAGCCTATGGTTGCCGACGTCCCTCGTCTGCTTTATGAAGCTAACCGCGATGGCAACAATTTGTTGTTTGAAGGTGCTCAAGGCACCCTGCTGGATATTGACCATGGCACTTATCCGTTTGTCACATCCAGCAACTGTATTGCCGGTGGGGCTGCCACCGGCGCAGGTGTCGGTCCGCACACCCTGCACTATGTATTGGGCATTACCAAAGCCTACACCACCCGAGTGGGGTCAGGCCCATTCCCGACCGAGTTGTTTGACGAAACCGGTCGACAACTGGCCGAACGCGGGCACGAATTCGGTTCTACCACCGGACGGGCGCGTCGTTGCGGCTGGTTTGATGCTGCAGCACTCAAACGATCGATTCAGATCAATGGTGTGTCAGGACTTTGCGTCACCAAACTGGATGTATTGGATGGCATGGAAACCCTGCGCATTTGCGTGGGTTACAAGTTGCAGAATGGCCAATCAGACATTTTGCCGGTTGGCGCAGAAATGCTGGAAAACTGCGAACCGATTTATGAAGAAATGCCCGGCTGGAACCAAAGCACGGTTGGCGTCAAGCAATTTGACCAACTACCCGCCCAGGCTCAAGCCTACCTCAAGCGCATGGAACAACTGTGCGGCGTACCCGTTGCACTGATTTCCACCGGACCAGATCGTGAAGAAACCATTGTAATGCAACACCCGTTCACCAACTGATTGATACACCCTTTGACCTGCATCAAGGCGTGTGCCGAAAAACACGGCTAATCTAACCTCCGTTCGATACAACGGAGGTGGATTATGCTGATCATCAACGACCCCAAGCACCCAGCCAAACCATTTGCTTTGTTTAATATGGGGTTTCGGCCTTTTTTCTTGTTGGCCGGCTTGTATGCGATCATCGCAATGTCCATCTGGATCGCGATTCTGACTACCGGACGCCCGTTGCCGCCCGCCACACGCATGCCCATCTGGTGGCATGCTCACGAAATGCTGTTTGGTTATGCCATGGCGGTGGTTGCCGGCTTTTTACTCACCGCCGTACGCAACTGGACCGGACAATCCACCCTGCAAGGCGCACGTCTCATCATACTCAGCGCAGTATGGATCACAGCACGTATAACGCTGTGGCTCACATCCGATCTGCGCTGGTCAATGATATTTGATTTGCTGTTTAATGGCATGCTGCTCACCGCGCTCAGCCTGCCCGTTTGGCGCACACGGCAAACCCAACAAATCGGCCTGCTATCCAAGATATTATTATTGGGAGTTGCCAATCTTATGTTCTGGTTGGGCGTACTTGGCGTTATGCCTGCCGGCATTCACTGGGGTTTGTACTCCGGGGTGTACCTGCTGGTGGCATTGGTGTTCAACATGGCGCGCCGGGTGTTGCCCTTCTTTATCGAGCGTGGGGTCGGCTATCCGGTGCAACTGCGTAACAGCAAATGGGTCGATCAGTCCAGCTTGGTGTTGTTTTTTGCGTTCTGGATCACCGATGTTTTTCTGGGTATCACCTGGCTTGCCAGTCTGCTGGCATCTGCTCTGGCTGGCATTCATGCCTGGCGCCTGTACGGATGGCACACCCACGGCATCTGGCGCAAACCCTTGCTATGGGTGCTGTTCGTGGGATATGCCATTGCAACCAGTGGTTTTGCATTAAGTGCCATCACGCCATTTATGTCACTATCCCCCATGCTGGCGTTACACACTTTCGCACTTGGTGGCATCGGCATCATGACCATGGGTATGATGGCCCGCGTAGCCTTGGGCCACACCGGACGCAATATCCAGCAACCGCCACGCGGCATCACGCCCATGTTCTTGCTGCTGGTGCTAACCCCCGTGTTTCGGGTGCTGATGCCGTTGTATTTTCCCTACCAGGACGCTCTCTGGCTAGACGCAGCCGCAGGGCTCTGGACCGGCGGATTCAGCCTGTTTTGTATCATTTATACACCGATATTGATTAAAGCGCGCATTGACGGACAACCTGGTTAAGATCACAGCAAAACTGCATCTTTTCATCAATGCTCACAAGGTACGGGCAAGTTTGCAACCCGACCTTTTCATCAATGAACGCACGTCAACTAAAGACAAAACCAGATCAGCTCCCACGCTGTGACAGCGGCAAATAATCGCGCCGTTGTGCACCGGTGTATTGCTGACGTGGTCGACCAATGCGATGCCCTGCATCACTCAGCATCTCACTCCACTGCGCCATCCACCCTACCGTGCGTGCGAGCGCAAAAATAGCAGTGAACATCGATACCGGAATACCCAGCGCACGAAACACGATGCCGGAATAAAAATCCACATTCGGATACAATTTTTTGGCAACAAAGTACTCATCCTGCAACGCTATACGCTCTAACTCCAATGCAATCTTGAACATTGGATCATCGTTCAAATCCAGTTCATTTAATACTTCATGGCAGGTTTGGCGCATGACNNATGTTTTTGTAGATCCGGTGGCCGAATCCCATCAAACGAAACGGGTTGGATTTGTCTTTGGCTCGTTGAATAAACTCAGGAATACGAGAAACATCGCCAATTTCTTCCAACATTTTTAGCACGGCTTCGTTTGCGCCGCCGTGTAAAGGTCCCCACAATGACGCCATGCCTGCCGCAATGCAGGCAAACGGATTAGCGCCCGACGAGCCGGCCAGTCGCACCGTCGACGTAGACGCATTTTGTTCGTGATCGGCGTGCAAAATCAGGATCCGATCCAACGCACGCGCCAGTACCGGGTTCACCTCATACGGCGCACAGGGCGTTGCAAACATCATGTGCAAAAAGTTTTCGCTGTAACCCATCTGGTATTGCGGGTAAACAAATGGCTCACCCATATTGTATTTGTACGACATCGCAGCAATGGTCGGCATTTTGCCCATCAGATGAAACGCCGATTGTGCCCGGCTGGACGCATCAAATACGTTGATGGAATCATGATAAAACGCCGACAGCGCACCGGTAACCCCNNATGGGATGCGCATCGCGCCGAAATCCGCGAAACACGGTGTTGACTTGATCATGCAACAGCGCGTGATGACGTACTGACCGATCAAACGCCGTTTTTTGTTCGAGCGTAGGCAACTGCCCATTCAACAACAAATACGCCACTTCCATAAAATCAGAATGCTCGGCCAGTTGTTCAATGGGATAACCACGGTAATACAACAAGCCCGCCTCGCCATCTATATACGTGATGCTTGAGGCACAACTGGCGGTTGCCAAAAATCCGGGATCATAGGTCAACAAACCATGTTGACTCAATGAACGGATATCGATGACGTCAGGGCCAATTGCCGATGGCATTACCGGCAGTTCAATCGGTGACGCGCCATTGTCAAACGTCAAAGTAACTTTCGTGGGGTGTGTCATGAATCATTCTTTCTGATCAAAACGGGTCCGATCTTTTCATAAAGTAACGCG
>DDOT01000052.1 GCA_002341815.1 Thiobacillus sp. UBA2487
TTGTTAAAAGAAGGCATTTTGGCGCGCTTGATCGAGCAAGACGGCATTTCCGGCGTTACGTCCAATCCGGCCATTTTTCGTAAAGCATTAGCAGAAAGCCACTGGTATCATGACGATCTCGTTCGCCTGCAAGCCAGCGAACCCAATGCAGAAGCGCGTTATGAAGCGCTGGTAATCCCGGATATTCAACAAGCCTGCGACTTGCTGTTGCCGGTTTGGAAAACCACCCAAGCCAACGATGGCTATGTCAGTCTGGAAGTCTCACCCGCGTTGGCCGATGATGTTCAAGGCACCATTGCTGCAGCGTATCGTCTGCGCGAACGCGTTGCACGTGATAACCTGATGATTAAGGTGCCGGCNNACCCAAGCGGGTATCGAGGCGTTTGAAGAACTGGTGGCGAATGGCGTTAGCGTCAATGTCACGCTGATTTTTTCTTTACGCCAAACCTTGGCAGTATTCAATGCCTATGTGCGTGGTTTGCAACGTTTATTGGCACAAGGAAAAAATCCGGAACACCTGAAAACAGTCGCCAGTTTGTTTTTGTCACGCGTCGATAGCCATATCGACCCAAAACTGGCTGCCTTGCAAACGCCAGAAGCCACTGCATTGCAAGGGAAAATCGCACTGGCGATTGCCAAGCAGTCTTATCACGAATACAAACAAATTTTTCATGGCGAATCGTTCGCTACACTGGCCAGCGCAGGCTGCAAACCACAATACTTGTTGTGGGCCAGCACCGGCACCAAAAATCCCGCCTATTCCGATGTGAAATACCTGGACAATCTGATTGGCGCGGAAACCATCAATACCGTACCGGATGCCACTTTGGACGCTTTTCGTGACCATGGTCATGTTGCCAGTACAGTAGAAAGCGGACAAGATGAAGCGCAGGATAATCTTGCCGCTCTGCGCGAATCAGGCATCGATCCTGACGACATCGGAGAAATCTTGCAACAAGAAGGCTTGAAGCTGTTCATCGATGCCTTTAACCAAATGCTGGCAACGTGTTGATTGGACAGGCCACTCACCCCGTCAATCGAAAAATCAAATCCCAACCCTCCTCCTGATGGGATTCGCGCAGCAGCAGGTTGATCTTGTATACCGCATCGCCCGTTCAGTATGAGCAGGCGGTTCGCACCAATTGTTGATTTGACAGAAACACCTGAAGCAGGTAAGTTTATCGCTTCGGCTACTCGATACCGAATCGGCGTCTTTTAAAAATGCCATCACAAATCAAAATCATGGAGACAATATATGACAATCAGCTTTAAAAAAATCGGCTTGGGCGCACTTTTAGCCGTTGCTTTCACCGGCATGGCTCACGCAGATACCCCATTATTGATGTCCAGCCAATGGGCAACTCAAGCCTGCGACACTTGGAACAAAACCCCTGAACTCATGAACGGATTGGGTGGTAAATGGATTTCCAACAACAAAGGTCGCGGTTATAAAATCATCCACATGTACCGCGATGACTGCAAAAGCAGCCCTCAAGTCGAATTGAAAATTGTAGATAAAAGCGGCAAGGCTGTCTGCGCCTACGGCGGCAAAATTATGACCCCCAATCTGGACAGCGATGTCGACTACCTGATGTATGCCGATACCGATGACTGGAAAGACATGGGTGCAGGTAAATATGGCCCTATGCATGCCATGATGTTTGGCGATTTGAAATTTGAAGGTCCTAAAGGCGAAGCCATGAGTGTTATGGGACCATTCAGCCAGTTTTTATTGCTGGTTGGCAAAGTGCCATACAGCACCGCAAGCTGCCCGGCCAACTAATGTCGGGTATTCGCCATTGATTGATTGCGCAGTAAACCTCGCCCTTCAGGGCGGGGTCAAAGGCAAGGACGGCATAACCGTTCTTGCCTTTGTCATTAGTGCGGAGTCTGGATTGAACTGCACAATGCTGCATTTCGCGTGACCGTTGGCAGGTATCCTCAATGATGCGCTCGGTGTACAATCTGGCCGTATAAAAACTGCTGAAATTTGTCGCCACGCATGTCCGCCACTTCCATCGCTCTACCGGCCAACGGCCAACTGCTTCATCTCCATCCGCACAGCACAACCGCCGATGCGTTGGTTTTATCCACACTGGGCAAAACCGGTCGACTGTTGCTGGTACTAACCGCCAACGCACAAGATGCCCGACGCCTGCAAGATGAAATTCGCTGGTTTTCTCCCGAGTTGACGGTATCTTTGTTACCGGATTGGGAAACGTTGCCCTATGACCACTTTTCACCGCATCAAGACCTGGTCTCCGAACGTCTGGCCACGTTGTATCAAATCAGCAAAGGCTTGTGTCAGGTTGCCTTGGTGCCCATCACCACGGTGCTAGGAAGATTGCCGCCTGCCAACTATCTGGCAGCGTATACCTTTTTTCTGCGGCAAGGTGAAACACTGGATGTTGATGCCTTGCGACAACAAATGGTAACAGCCGGTTATGCATCGGTTAATCAGGTTTTAAGCCCCGGAGAATTCAGCGTGCGCGGCGGATTGATCGACCTGTTTCCCATGGGCAGCGCACTTCCCTATCGCATTGATTTGTTTGATGATGAAATTGAACGTATTTTAACCTTTGACGTTGATACGCAGCGCAGCCTGTATCCAGTGCGCGAAATCCGCTTGCTACCGGCCCGTGAATTTCCGCTGGATGAAACCGGTATCGCCCGCTTCAGGCAAAATTTCCGTGCGGTTTTCGAAGGCGACGCATCGCGCAAGCCACTGTACAAAGATGTCAGCAATGGCTTGGCGCCATCCGGCATTGAATATTTTCTGCCCTTGTTTTTCGATGAAACAGCCAGTTTGTTCGATTACGTGCCAACAGACGCCTTGCTTTGTTTACATGGCGATATTGAGCTATCAGCAGACGAATTCTGGCGCGACACCCGCCAGCGCTATCGCCTGATGAACACAGACCCGCAACGTCCCGTATTGCCACCCGAACAACTTTTTTTACCTGTGGATCAACTGTTCGGCAAACTAAAAGCCTATGCACGCTATAAAATCGCTGTGCAACCGGCTTCCGGCCTGCCCGATTTAAGCATTGACCGACGGGCCGATGACCCCTTGTTTCGTTTGCGCCAATTTATCAACGGGTTTAACGGCCAGATTTGGTTGATCGCCGAAAGCACCGGCCGACGAGAAACCATGGCGCAATATCTGGCTGAACATGATCTGCACCCGACTGTTTGCGACACCTATAACGACTGTCAATCTGCCCCGGCAGCATTGTTGTTGACAGCGGGCCCATTGTCCCAAGGCTTTATTGACCCAACCCACCCAAACATTGCCATCATCACAGAATCAGAGCTGTATGCCGGCACGGTCAGGGTGCGCGGACGCGACACCAGCAAACGCAACCAACTGGACAATATCCTGCGCGATTTGTCTGAAGTACGCATTGGCGATCCGGTGGTTCATGCAGAACACGGTATTGCACGCTATCAAGGCTTGGTTAGCATGGATTTGGGCGATGGCCCGATGGAATTTTTGCTATTGGAATATGCCGGCGAGGACAAACTGTATGTACCGGTTGCCCATTTACATCTGATCGGACGCTACACAGGCGCATCCAGCGAACACGTTCAATTATCCCGCCTTGGCAGCGGGCAATGGGAAAAAGCCCGTCGCAAGGCCATGGAACAGGCGCGCGACACCGCTGCCGAGTTACTGGATATTTACGCGCGCCGTGCCGCGCGCCAAGGATATGCCTTTACCTTAAACCAGCATGATTATGACGCATTTGTAGACGGCTTCGGTTTTGAAGAAACGCCCGATCAGGCAACCGCAATTCAAGCCGTCATTCAAGATTTGCAAGCGCCACGCCCAATGGATCGACTGGTATGCGGTGATGTCGGTTTCGGTAAAACCGAAGTGGCCTTGCGTGCCGCCTTTGTGGCCTTGATGGATGGCAAACAAGTGGCGGTGCTGGTTCCCACTACCCTGCTCGCTGAACAACACACACAAAACTTTGCTGACCGGTTTTCCAGTTGGCCGATCCGTATTGCAGAATTATCACGTTTTCGCACGGCCAAAGAACAAGCTATCACCTTGGAAGGCTTGAAGGCCGGCACGGTTGATCTGGTCATCGGAACGCACCGCTTACTGCAAAACGATGTCACGTTCAAACGACTGGGATTGGTCATCATTGACGAAGAACACCGGTTTGGCGTGCGCCAAAAAGAACAGATGAAGCGTCTGCGTGCTGAAGTGGATGTGCTCACCTTAACCGCCACCCCCATTCCACGCACGCTGGCCTTATCGTTGGAAGGTATTCGCGATTTTTCGGTCATCACCACCCCGCCGCAAAAACGGCTGTCGATCAAGACCTTCGTTACCCGCTATTCGGCAGGCATCATTCGCGAAGCCGTGTTGCGCGAACTAAAACGCGGCGGTCAGGTTTATTTTTTGCATAACGAAGTCGACAGCATCTATCACATGGAAAGCACACTGGCCGAGTTGCTGCCCGAAGCCCGTATTCGGGTGGCACATGGCCAAATGCATGAACGCGAGCTGGAGCAGGTTATGCGCCAATTCCACCAACAGCAGATCAACCTGTTATTGTGTACCACCATTATCGAAACCGGGATTGATATTCCAACCGCCAACACCATCCTCATCAACCGTGCCGATCACTTTGGTCTGGCGCAATTACACCAATTGCGCGGTCGGGTGGGCCGTTCGCACCACCAAGCCTACGCGTATTTACTTACCCCCGAAGAAACCGCCTTGACACCCAATGCCAAAAAGCGCCTGGAAGCCTTGCAAATGATGGAAGATTTGGGTGCCGGCTTCCACTTGGCCATGCACGATCTTGAAATTCGTGGCGCTGGCGAAATTTTAGGCGATTCACAAAGCGGCAGCATGCAAGAAGTGGGCTTTGCGCTTTACAACGACATGCTGAACCAAGCGGTAGCCGCCATGAAACGTGGTGAAATGCCCGATCTTGATCAACCGTTTGACGTGGTTACCGACGTCAACCTGCATCTACCGGCGTTATTGCCCGAAAACTACTGTGGCGACGTACATGAGCGACTGGTACTCTACAAACGCTTGGCGCATTGTGCAGACCTGGCACAACTGGATGACTTGCAGGCTGAATTGATCGATCGTTTTGGTTTGTTGCCCGATCCCGCTGGCGCATTGCTTGAGTCGCACCGGCTTCGACTAAAAGCAAAACCATTGGGCATCACCCGGATTGATGCACATCAAGATACTGTCACCCTGCAATTTTCGGCTCGTCCGGTGATTGACCCGGCCCGCATTATCCAACTCATTCAATCCAACAAAAAATACAAATTGGCAGGGCCCGACAAATTGCGCATTGCCATTCATGCCCCAACATGGCAAGATCGTGCCAAATCTATTCTTAAAATTGTCACGGAGCTGCAATCCAGTGCACACAAATAGCCTTATTATTCAGGGCAACATGCCCGATCAGCAACTACAGGAACAACTGGGCGATATACTCAGCAGCGGTTCGCTGGTTACGCTGGCACACAATATCTGGCAACTTACTGAATGGCCAATGGAAGACTACATCGCCCTGTCTGCCTGGTGTGCAAATAACCAACTGGATTGTGCAAGCGTTCCACTGCACCGCCAACCGGGCGACTACGGTTTATTGGCCATGGACATGGATTCCACCTTGATTGCCGTTGAATGCATTGATGAAATTGCCGATATGCTTAACCTGAAACCGCAAGTGGCTGCCATTACCGAATCGACAATGCGCGGCGAAATGCCCTTCTCAGAAAGCCTGACCCGCCGTGTTGCACTACTGGCCGGCCTGCAAGCCAGTGAGTTAGAACGTGTCTACCAACAACGGGTCACGCTTAACCCGGGTGCCGAACGACTGATTAACCGCCTAAAACAACTTGGCATTAAAACCTTGCTGGTTTCCGGCGGATTTACCTTTTTCACCCATCGCTTGCGTGACCGGTTGGGTATCGATGTAGCCGCCGCCAACGAGCTGGAAATTGTCGATGGTCGGTTAACCGGCCGCGTATTGGGCGATATTCTTGACGGCCAAGCCAAAGCAGACTGGCTAAAACGTGTTGCCAGCGAATTTGGTGTGCCGCTTAAGGCCACCATCGCGGTCGGTGATGGCGCCAACGATATCCCAATGCTCACCACCACCGGTCTGTCATTTGCGTATCATGCCAAACCAATCGTACGCGATACAGCAACCCACACGATCAACTTTAATGGTTTAGATGCCATATTGCCCCTGTTGGGCGATGGCTTGGAGAAAATACATGCAAACAATCACGCTTAATATCAGTGGTATGACCTGCGGTGGCTGCACCGCCAGCGTTAAACGGGTGCTGGAAGCCCTGCCGGGCGTTGCCCAAGCCGAGGTGTCACTTGAAAACGCACAAGCCGAGGTTAAATTTGATGCCAATTTAACCGGACGAGAAGCCATGACAGCCGCGGTCAATCGCGCCGGATTTGAGGCACGTTAACGGCAGATCGGATTCTGCCGCTGCAGCATGACCTATTCGGGTTAGGTTTTCTTTTTAACTCGCTTTACAAAACCCACTTCGAGGCCAAAAATATCACCTATCTTGTTTAAGGTTTCTACAGTAACGGAACCGTTTCCGGTTTCTATTTTTCGTAACGTCGCAAGTGAAATCCCGCGATGTTTGGCAAACTCGGGTTGAGTTAGACGACTGATACGACGCATCGCTTTAGTTGCATCACGCAGGCTAAATTGACCTTCCCCAAAATGTTGGAAAAAATCATCCACTAACTTTCTTTCGAATTCTTTATCGCTTGGTTTCAACCGTTTGTCCATTATCGCGACCGTCCATTTTGCCCGGTAAAAAGGTCTTTTTCGATGTTCTCGCAAACCTGATTGATTGATTGTTTACAATGCTCAATAATTTCAGCATTGACTCCGCATTCTGCCATTGTTAATGGTAAATTTTCCATTACCTTAGCAAATGATTTGATCGACAGCATAACCGTATTTTTTTCTTCGTTTTTTAACGGTAATGCCTCGATGACATCAACATAGTGATTGATGACTTTCGCGTGTTTGTCCAGCCATCTGCTGGATCGCGCAATCATCTCTCTATCCATGAACATCGGTGCAATGTCGAATACCGGTGTTAACTGCACCGTACCGTTTGCTAATTGTTGAATAGCGGTGTTGCGAGCATGATTATCGGTATTACGGATAGCCAGGTTCAATATATCGCGTTTGATATATTCAATAACCTCGTTCACGGGATCGGTCACAAAAGGCAAAAAAGCGTTGACCAAATCATAATGGTTGGGACGAATACCAAAGGAACGATGACCGGCAAGCGATGCAAGGCTTTCCTGGTGTAATCGCATTACCGCCCCATTCTTTGTCGTTCGGTCAAATCTGGGCACAAACAACATCCCATTTCTGTGGAAAGTTTCGCCGTATGATCTCAACCCGCACGCACGGGCAACTTTAATGTACGCTGCTTCGTTCTCTAGAATCGCCAAATCCGTCTCATGCTTACCTCGAGGCAATTTTAAGAGCCAGTGGGAAGCGATATCAGACTCTTTCGCGAAAGAGTCTATAAACCACAGATCTTCGTGACTTTTAACCAGCATGAATTTTGCAGATGCGCCTTGTAGCCCGGTTGTTCCAGCCCCGAGCATGCCATGATGGGATAGGTTTTCAATAAAATCACTTTTGCGCCCCACGATTTCATCCAGCGTGAAACCGCGTTGCCAAAAAAAGCCATCCTCTCTCACGCTGTTTGCGTATGCCACGGCGCTATCAAGCCGCAACCGTCCGACAGGATTGAATCCGCCATGCTGGATAAGCGGCATCACCAGATCATCGGAATCGGTCAGACCCAGTTGTTGTATCAGATACCGACGACCATTGCCTTGAGGCACCAGATCCAGCAAAAATGGAGGACATTCTCCCATTGCTTGCCGTGTTTCCAACGATACGGGCAGTGTCAACGATACAGGCTGGCAAATATCCCCGAACACGTACTCAGGCAAGTATTCAAATGTGCAACGATCACGCCCGCCCGATTCAATCAGAGCGGCCTCGTGCCATATGCCATCAACGTAAATTTCAATTATGCTTTTCATCTAAAAAAGTATATGAAATATAAGATTGCAAGTCAATTATTTGTATACTTTTATAGATAAAATAAGAATTGCCAATGTTTTTTCGCTATGGGACAAAAGACCAGTGAGCGCGCGCGCTAATTTATGAAAAGATCGGGTTAACAATAATGAGCGAAAATGATATGGTATGTTACCGAATGTCTGAAATTGAGCGGGGATTACACCGTGCCAAAATTAGTCGATTTTTAGGGATAGTGATTTTCATGTATTTTAACGAGCACAACCCGCCACACTTTCATGTGGAATATAATGAGTTTCGCGCTTCGATCTTGATTGACAGTTTTGGCCTGATGGATGGGGGACTGCCACCGCGAGTATTAAGCTTGGTGATTGAATGGGCAAGTGAACACCAATCCGAGTTGATGGACAACTGGAATGCTTTGCGGACAACTGGTGATTTTCACCGTATCAAGCCATTAACGTAATGCAATGAGAACATATCATGTTAGAAATTGCACATGCTGAATATATGGACAACCACCATATTAAATTAACATTTAATGATGGCAAGTCAGGTATCGCTGATGTAAATGAGATGATACAAAGCCAACCGCAGAAATTATTTTCTGCTTTGGCGGATGAGCGCGTGCTCAAACAATTCACCTTGGCACATGGTACATTGTGTTGGCCCAATGGTTTGGATGTCGCACCGGAATATTTATACTACTTAACATTCAAACACGATCCCAATTTGGTAAGTTTATTCAAACAATGGGCTTATGTTTAGCAATTATGCTGAAAGACGCAGCAACTGCATTTCGCTTGGCTGTCAACTCAGCCAGGCTGTACGCGCCTTCATCCAGTAAAAAATACCGCAGGCCGGGTTGGTAGGCGTTGAGCACGCTGGGGCAGTCGATCAGTTCGCGCACATTGGTGGCGATGCGCCACCGCGTGTCGCCATTGTACAGCACGACGGGAAATACCGGCGGCAAGCCATGGCGCGGGTTCATCGGCGTTGTCCTCGAAACCGCNNGTCAGCAGCAGGGAATTTTATGCCAATCATCTGTTTCAATAACAGCGCTTTCCCCAAGCTCAATCCCTCTTGCCAGCCTTTTTCTCTGCCTTCGTTCCAACCGCTGTCATGCGCTTGGTGATACCATTTTTGTATATTGGTTGCCAACATGGATGTGTCCTCCAATAGTCTTTCGCCTTCCGGCATCATAACGTGCGGCAGGTGCCGTTGCAAATGACGCTTGATCCAGTGACTGATGACGCGATCCATGCGCTGTTTATCCGGCATTTGCGCCACCGCGTGTGCCATGCGTTGAATGGCGGCAACGGCGGTTGCATAATCGGTGGCGTTTTCCAGGCTGAATACCGCAGCAACTGCATTTCGCTTGGCNNGGGAAATACCGGCGGCAAGCCATGACGCGGGTTCACGCTGCGGTCTTTGATCAGCGATTCGTACAACGCGGCCACGTACTGCAACATACGCACCGGCATTGCGGCATCCACGCTGGATTGAAATTCCAGCAAAATGTACAAATACAGGGTGCTCTCGCCCATGCGTATCGACCACACCACATCGTCTTCTCGCGGCTTCATCGCCGGGGTAACGTAGCTGCCTTGCACCAGTTTCAAGGTACTAAAATCCAGCAATGCAATCAATTCGGCAGGGGCAAATCCTTCCAGCAACTGCTGCACCAGTGACGCATGCGAAAACAGGGCCTTATAACCGGTGTCGTGATGCAAGGCATCGGGCTGGTTTGAATGACTCATCGTGAAGACCGTCGTGGCATGATGCACACGATTATAACCGCGTTATAACTAAATAACAAAGCGATTGCAAATAATTGATACGATCAGATCAATCAACCAAATGCGGCTCTACTTGCCAAGTTAAGGCGCACTTCAACCAGACAAGCTCAACCGAAAAGCTCGCTGTGCGAGCATTGAACGCTGAGGAACGATCAATCGTCCGCATGCAAGTCCGCCATCAGGTCATCGACGCTGGCGAAGCGCTTGCCTTTTCCGGCCTCAAGCTCGGCAATGGCCTTTCGCGTCGTCGCGTTGGGAGCCTTCACATCGAAGGGCATCCGGCGCTCATCGGCGATGCGCAGCATCAGCAAGCGGATGGCGTCAGAGATGGATAGCCCCATTGCTTCAAGCGCGTCAGCGGCGCGTTCTTTGGTGCTGGTGTCGATGCGAGCGCGGACATAGGTATCGGCGGTGCTCATGGTGACTTCCCTTGAAGGTTTCAGAGGTTATATTGTAGTCACAACGGTACTACAATTCAAGGGCAATACCGGATTGCTTACCGCACCTTATTTTCCGTTTTCTGAGCCATTGTACAGCACGACGGGAAATACCGGCGGCAAGCCATGGCGCGGGTTCATCGGCGTTGTCCTCGAAACCGCATTCGACGCAGAGGAATTGCGCCTGCGTCCGGCGATTGTCCGCCGAGACATGGCCGCAGCACGGACAGGTGGGCAGTGCATATTAAACGCATCGCCGTCTTGATTTTATGTCGTTTATAAACGATAATAAACCATGTACACCCTTCGCCATTATCTTACCGATGAACAAAAAGACATTTTTCAGGAATGGCTGAAAAGGGTTCGCGATCCTTTGGCTAAAGGACAAGTTATTCGCAGAGTGAGCAGGATGGCCGAAGGGAACTTTGGC
>DDOT01000002.1:0-8277 GCA_002341815.1 Thiobacillus sp. UBA2487
ATTTGCCGGCGGCGCCTTCAACGGATGCTGCCGATGCTTTGGCTTGCGCGTTGTGTCATGCACATGGCACCCAGGGAAGTGCCGCATGGTTGTGGGGTGGGCGTCGGATTCGGCATGGTCGGGTCGTATGAGTCAGGGTTGGGCGGTTTTGATCGGAAAATAGCATGATAGGTAGAATAAGCGGGTGTTTGCTGGAAAAGCAACCGCCCCGATTGTTGGTCGAAGCCGGTGGCGTGGGATATGAAATCGATGTGCCTATGAGCACTTTCTACCGGTTGCCCGAGGTGGGGGCGCACGTTATTTTGCATACCCATTTGGTGGTGCGAGAAGATGCGCATTTATTGTATGGTTTTGCGACGCGGCAAGAACAGACCACGTTTCGACAATTGCTGAAGGTAACGGGGGTCGGGGCGCGCATGGCGTTAGCGTTGCTGTCGGGCATGGATGCTGATGAACTGGCGCGTGCCGTGGTGGCGCAAGACGTTGCATGTTTGATCCGTATTCCCGGCGTGGGTCGCAAAACCGCTGAGCGATTGCTGCTTGAGTTGAAAGGCAAGTTGTCGGGGGGGGTGGAAGCTGGTGGTTCCCATGTGGTCGTGAAGGATGTGTCCTCGGATGTGTTGGAAACCTTGTTGGCGCTGGGTTACAGTGAGCGTGAGGCGCAGCAGGCGGTCCGTCAGGCTGGCGTCAGTGAAAATGTGGAAGATGGCATTCGCGCAGCGCTTAAATGGTTGTCACGCTCATGATGGAACTTGATCGGCTGGTTGCGCCTGCGGCAACAGGAGGTAAAGAAGAGCAAATCGAGCGAGCGTTGCGTCCGCGTCAGCTCGACGAGTATGTCGGACAAGAAAAAGCACGCAACCAACTGTCAATTTTTATTGAGGCTGCCAGAAAGCGTGGCGAGGCGCTGGATCATGTGTTGCTGTTTGGACCTCCGGGACTTGGCAAAACCACCTTGGCGCACATTATTGCCCGCGAAATGGGAGTCAATCTTCGGCAAACATCGGGTCCTGTTCTGGAACGGGCTGGCGATTTGGCGGCGTTATTGACCAATTTAGAATCTCACGATGTATTGTTTATTGACGAGATACATCGCTTGAGTCCGGTGGTGGAAGAAATTCTTTATCCTGCGCTGGAAGATTTTCAGTTGGATATCATGATCGGCGAGGGGCCTGCTGCCCGTTCGGTAAAGCTGGATTTGCCGCCATTTACGTTGGTTGGCGCGACAACCCGTGCCGGAATGTTGACCAACCCGTTGCTGGACCGGTTTGGAATTGTGGCCCGCCTTGAGTTTTATACACCGGAAGAACTGTCGCGTATTGTGGTGCGATCGGCCGGTTTGCTGGAGATGGAAATAACCCCGGATGGTGCATTTGAAATTGCCCGTCGCTCGCGCGGCACACCGCGCATTGCCAACCGTTTATTGCGCCGGGTGCGCGATTATGCGGATGTGCGGGCGGATGGTCGTGTTGTGCGCGAGGTGGCGGACGCTGCCCTGCAAATGCTGGATGTCGATAGCAGCGGACTGGATATGATGGACCGGCGCCTGCTGGAGGCTGTATTGCACCGGTTTGATGGCGGCCCGGTGGGGGTTGATAGTCTGGCAGCAGCGATAGGCGAAGCGCGTGATACCATTGAGGATGTGCTGGAGCCTTATCTGATCCAGCAAGGTTATTTGCAGCGTACGCCACGCGGGCGATTGGCTACAAACATGGCGTGGCGGCATTTTGGTCTGGAACGCCCGCCAAGCGCATCGCTCTGGGATGATGCGGAGCACAATATTTGAACGAATTGGGTGAATTTATTTGGCCGGTGCGTGTCTACTGGGAAGATACTGATGCTGCCGGTGTGGTTTATTATGCCAATTATCTGAAATTTTTTGAGCGGGCGCGCACAGAATGGTTGCGCTCGTTGGGCATAGAGCAACAGATATTGCATGCGCGCGATGCCAAAGCATTGGTGGTGCGACAGGCATCCGTCGATTACCGTCGCCCGGCACGCTATGGTGATAGTTTGCTGATAACCAGCCGTCTGGTTGAGATCAGTCAGGTGCGTTTGCGGTTTGAACAGCAGATTGGAAGCCGAACAGAGGATGCCGGTTGCTGGGTAACAGCCGATGTTGAGGTGGTGTGTGTCAACGCTTTAACATTTAAGCCTGCTAGAATGCCGGTTTGGATACAACAATTATTGGAAAAGTAACGTGGAAATCGGTGTGGTTCAAGATGCCTCGATGTGGGCGATGGTGGCGGACGCAAGCATGGTGGTCAAGTTCGTCATGGGCTTGTTGTTGTTGGTGTCGCTGGTTTCCTGGTGGCATATTTTTGTTAAGATGTATACGTTGATTCGTGCAAAAGCACGCGCCCATGCCTTCGAGGAAGCATTCTGGAATGGCGCCGAAATGAACAAGCTGGCGCAACGCATCGCTGCCGACCATGCGGCGGGTGGCCAAATGGATCGCATTTTTGAAGCCGGGTTCCGCGAATATACCAAGCTTAAAAACCAGCCCGGCGCAGAACCGGCCGATATTGCCGGCAGTGCGCGCCGTGCCATGCTGGCGGCGTATCAGCGAGAAGTCGATGCATTGGAATCTAATTTGACCTGGTTGGCAACGGTTGGGTCGGTCAGTCCGTATGTCGGATTGTTTGGTACGGTGTGGGGCATCATGAGCGTGTTCCGCAGCCTGGGTAATATCGGTCAAGCTACTTTGGCGAACGTGGCACCCGGTATTTCAGAAACACTGATTGCAACCGCAATGGGGCTGTTTGCCGCTATTCCGGCCACCGTTGCCTATAACCATTTTGCGCGAGATATTGACCAACTGGCAATCCGCTTTGAAAGTTTTATGGACGAGTTCGTCAATATTCTGCAACGGCAGGCTTATAAACGATGAGTGTGCGCAGAAAGCGTCGCGCGATGGCGCAGATGAATGTAGTGCCGTATATCGATGTCATGATGGTGCTGTTGGTGATTTTTATGGTCACTGCACCCATGATGACGCCTGGGGTGGTTGATTTGCCCAGTGTGGCCAAATCGAGGCAAGTTCCGTTGCAACCCATTCAAGTGACCATTCACCAAAATGGTCAAATGGACGTGCGAGATGGTGCGCATGGCTCGCTGGATGGATCGGTGAGCTTGTCAGACCTGACAGATATCATCCGTAGCCGCCAAGCTGACAATCCCGATCAACCGGTGGTAATCGCGGCTGACAAGAATGTCCGTTATGACGCGGTGATGAAGGTGATGAGTCTGTTGCAAAAGAACCAGGTAAAACGGGTTGGTTTGTTGACCGTTCCGGAGCAGGCCCGGCCATGAACGCGGCTTGGCAAGCGAACGATCTGCCGTGGGGTGTGCGCAGCGGTGCTGCTTTGCTGGCACTGGTGCTGCATGTTGCCCTGGTGCTGATGTTGTTGCTGCATTTGCGTGAACAAGATGCAGGTGTGCCTGCCGTACAGGCCGAATTGTGGTCGCCGCAAGCCCTGCATCAGGCGGATCAACCCCATGTGGTCCCGCCGGTTCCAGTCCCGCCGGTGCCTGTGCCACAGCAGCAAGAGGTGACGCAGCCCAAACCGGACATTGCCTTGGCTGAAGAAAAACGTCAGCAGCAAGCGAAAGCAGATCAACAGCGGGCGCAATTGCAACAAGCATTGCTTGAACAAGCGCAAAAACTGAAGCAACAACAAGAACAAAAATTAAAGCAGGCACAGGCTGAACAGCTGAAAAAACAACAAGAAATCGAAAAACAACAACAATTGGTCCAGCAACAACAGGCTGCGGAAGCCATCAAAGAACAGCGGCAAAAGGCATTGAAAGCCTTGTTGGCCAAGCAGACCCAGGCGGGTATTCAGGCTGAATCGGTAACGGCCCTGAACGGGGCACGCAAACAAGTGATGGCTGCACATGCTGGGGTTAATGACAAATTGCGTAATGAATATATTGCACGAATTCAATCTAAGATTCGTGGAATGTTGATTATTCCGCCTGGTTTGCAAGGAAATCCGCAAGTGGTATATCACGTGTCGTTGCTGCCAACCGGTGATGTATTGACGGTGAAATTGGTGCGTTCGAGTGGACAGCCCGCCTATGATGAGGCCGCACAACGTGCAATCTATAAGGCATCACCATTGCCAATGCCACCGGATGCCGGCTTGGCGCAACAGTTTCGAGAGCTTGACTTGCCGTTTACACCGGCAAACGGTAACTAAGGGAGTAACCTAAGGTGTTGAAAAAATGTATGTTGGGATTGTTGCTGGGTACGGGTCTGTTGGGAAACCCGGCGCAGGCAGACATGACCATTGATATTACCGGGGGTGCCAGTTCGCGGATTCCGGTGGCTGTTTCCCCGTTTGGTGGCACGTTGCCTGCTGCACAAACGATACCTCAGGTGGTGGGCGCTGATTTGTTGCGTAGCGGCGAGTTGAGCTTGATTAATATCAGTGATCTTAATCCGGTCATGACTGACCCCAAAGACCCGCGCTTCGGCTTGGCACGCAGTCGTGGTGCCGATGCGGTAGTGTTGGGTAGTGTACAACCGGTGAACGGTCAAATGAGCGTGGCTTTTCGTTTGATGGACGCAGTGCGACAGACCCAATTAGCGGGTTACAGTTATACCGCAGACCCTGCGCAAAGCCGAATGATTGCCCACAAAATTGCCGATGTGGTGTATCAAACCTTGACCGGTACGCCCGGCGTATTTTCCAGTCATATTGTGTATGTGTTGCATCGTGGCGGTAATTATTTGCTGCAGGTGGCGGATTCTGATGGACATAATCCCCAAACGGTGCTGAAGTCACGCAATGTGATCATGTCGCCAGCGTGGAGCCTGGATGGCAAAAAAATGGCCTATGTGTCCTTTGAGAAGGGCCATGCCGTGATCTACGAACAAATGATGGATACGGGACGACGCATTGTATTGGCTAATTATCCGGGCAGCAATAGCGCACCCGCATGGAGTCCGGATGGGAAACGTTTGGCGGTGGTGTTGACCAAAGACGGTTCATCGCAAATTTATTTGATAAATGCAGATGGCAGCGGTTTGACCCGTTTGACCTTCAGTGGCGCGATTGATACCGAACCCAATTGGAGCCCTGATGGCACCCAGTTGCTGTTTACATCAGACCGAGATGGCTCGCCGCAGGTTTACAGCATGCCTGTGGCGGGTGGTAAAGCCCAGCGCATGACCTTCGACGGCAAGTATAATGTATCGGCGCGCTGGAGTCCGGATGGCAAGAAATTTGTGTTTGTACAGCGTATGTCAGGTCAATACAGGATTGCGGTGATGGAATTGGCGAGCGGACAGTTGCAGGTGCTCACCGATGGCACAGACGACGAGTCGCCCAGTTACGCTGCGAATGGAAAAATGATTTTGTATTCGGCAACGGTGGCTGGTCGAAGCGATCTGGCGGTGGTTACGTCAGACGGTAACACCCACGAACGCCTGATTAATCTGGAAGGTGAAATGGACAGTCCGGTGTGGGGGCGCTAAGCGACAAAGCGTTTTTTGTGCAATTCTGGCATAATAGCCAAGTGGTGGTTGTTTTTTCTTAACGTCAAGGAGTTACAAATGAAAAAAGTGGTATTGGGTTTGATGGTGGCAGGTTTGCTGGCTGGCTGTTCAACTGAACAAGCCAAAAAACCTGACAATTCCGAAGTACGTGCAGCCGCTGCAGAAGCAGCCCCTGCGCCTGCGCCTGCGCCTGTAGCCGCTCCTGCTGTTGCTGTGGATCCGTTGACCGATCCTAACAACATTTTGAGCCAACGCAGCGTGTTTTTCGATTTTAACAAGTCAAATGTGCATTATGAATATGATCCGATGCTGAAGGCTCACGCAGGCTACATCGCCAGCCACAGCAGCGCCAAGGTTGAAATTCAAGGCAACACCGACGAACGTGGTTCTGCAGAATACAACCTGGGCCTGGGCCAACGTCGTGCCGATTCAGTGGCCAAATCGCTTGAGTTGATGAGCGCACCGGCAGCACAAATCAGCACCGTGAGCTTTGGCAAGAGCAAGCCTCGCGCATTGGGTCACGATGAAGCTGCATGGGCGCAAAACCGTCGTGCAGACATCGTTTACAAGAGCGAGTAATTCACGATGTACGGAATCCGGATGATGCATCGTTCGGTATCTGCCGCGATACTGCTGGCGTTGGCATTGCCAACGTTGGCGGCAGACGGAGAGACCGCCGATCGATTGGCTGCCATGCAACTGCAACTGGATGGTTTGACCGCCCATGTGACGCGTATGGAAGAAAAATCGCCGGATTCTGCTCTGCTTAGTCTGCAATCGCAGATTGATGCCTTAAAAACCGAATTACAAGATATCAAGGGGCAGCTCGATGAGCAGGCCCATGATTTGGCCGTAGCGCAAAAGCGCGAGGCTGATCTGTACCAAGATCTGGATACCCGTCTTAAGGCGTTGTCCCAGCCAACCGCCGACTCTGCTGGCAATTCTTCTGTTGCAGCGTCCAATGGTGCGCCTGCATCGGCAACCAGCGATACGACACTTCGTCAAACCTCCGAACAAGCCAAAGCATATCAGGCGGCATTGTCATTGTTCAAGCAAGGCGATTACAGTGGCGCGATTGTCGCGTTCAAGAAATTTATCAAGGCATGGCCAGACGATCCTCAAGCCGCCAGTGCTCAGTATTGGATCGGCAATGCTTTCTTTTCCACGCGTGATTTTCAGCATGCTGCCAGTGAGCAGCAGAAACTGATTAAAACCTATCCGAAGAGTCCCAAGGTGCCGGATGCCCTGCTGAATTTGTCGAGTGCCCAGGTGGAGTTGGGTGATATGGACGCAGCACGCAAGACCTTAAAATTGTTACTTAAAAAATTCCCTGATTCTCAAGCCGCCATGCAAGGTAAAAAGCGCCTGCAACTGCTGCAGGGCGCTTGATTGCGCATGGCTGTGTTACGTATTACTGAAATTTTCTATTCTCTGCAGGGAGAAACCAGTCGGGCAGGTTTGCCGACGGTATTTATTCGTTTGACGGGATGCCCCCTGCGTTGTGGTTATTGCGATACTGCCTATGCCTTTCAAGGCGGAGAAGCATGGGCGGTCGACGACATTTTGCAACGTGTTGCGCAATGGTCATGTCCTTATGTTTGTGTCACGGGAGGTGAACCGCTCGCGCAACGTCATGTGCATGTGTTGTTGAGCGCGCTGTGCGATGCGGGTTATAACGTGTCATTGGAAACCAGTGGCGCATTGGATATTCAACCCGTTGATGCGCGAGTAAGCCGAATTGTTGATATTAAAACGCCGGGTTCTGGCGAAGTGCAACGTAATTTATGGTCCAATATCCATCATCTGACGGCACAAGATGAAGTCAAGTTTGTGATTGTGAATGAAGATGATTATCAGTGGGCGCGTCACTGTCTGGATGAATACGCTATTCCTCAACGCAGCCCGGTATTGTTTTCACCGGTATTTGGCTTGCCGCCGGCGCATCTGGCAGAATGGATTTTGCGTGATCAATTGCCGGTGCGCATGCAGTTGCAGTTGCACAAACTGATTTGGGGCGAAGAGAGAGGCCGTTGATGAACGAAAGTGCGGTGGTGTTATTGTCGGGTGGATTGGATTCCGCCACAGTGCTGGCGCATGCCAAGGCGCAAGGTTATCAGTGCTACGCGTTAAGTTTTGATTACGGTCAGCGTCATCGCGCCGAGTTGCAAGCGGCCCAGCGGGTATCGGCGGCACAACAGGTGGTTGCGCATCGTACGTTTTATATGGATTTGGCGATGTTTGGCGGTTCTGCACTGACAGATCCCGAGATTGCGGTGCCCGAAACGCTTACTACGCAAGGTATTCCGGTTACCTATGTGCCGGCGCGCAACACTATTATGTTGTCTGTGGCGCTGGCTTGGGCTGAGGTGTTGCAAAGTCGGCATATTTTTATTGGCGTGAATGCGGTGGATTACTCCGGTTACCCGGACTGTCGCCCCGCCTATATCAGCGCATTTCAGCAGATGGCTAATTTGGCGACCCGTGCGGCAGATGATGGACGTTTTTTGACGGTACACGCGCCACTGCAAATGTTGTCTAAAGCTGACATCATTTTGATGGGGAAACAACTGGGCGTAGATTATTCGCTGACAGTCAGTTGCTATCAAGCCGATGATGAAGGCAGGGCCTGCGGGGTTTGCGATGCCTGTCGCTTGCGCCGGCAGGGATTCGTGCAGGCGGGTGTGCCCGACCCAACCCGCTACCGCCCGGCTTGATAACCGGACGGCACAGGGACAACGCTACGAGCGTTTATAGATGTCTTCGTAACGCACGAT
>DDOT01000002.1:8307-13309 GCA_002341815.1 Thiobacillus sp. UBA2487
TTGCCGGGATTGATCAGCCGGTGCTTGCAGCCTAACGGAATGTAAGTTGACTGGTTCTCGGTCAGTAAAATTTCTTCGGTGTCGCGTTGCACGATCGCCGTGCCGGATACCACTATCCAGTGTTCTGCCCGATGATGATGCATTTGTAACGATAGCTTGGCGCCGGGTTTTACCATAATGCGTTTAACCTGAAAACGCTCACCGTTGTCAATGCCTTCATACCAGCCCCATGGACGGTAAACCCGATTATGGCTAATGTGTTCGGTGCGTTGGCGGGTTTTAAGCTGCTCAACCACCTGCTTGACCTGTTGCGCATGCGATTGATGCGCAACCAATACCGCGTCGGGCGTTTCTACAATGATATGATCATGCAGTCCCAGTGCAACCACCAGGCGTGATTCGGCCCGAATCAGACTGTTGGTGGTGTCGTTTGCAATCACATCTCCCCGTACGGCGTTGCCGTTGGCATCTTTGTCGGCAATTTGCCATAATGCGTCCCATGCGCCAATGTCGCTCCAGCCGATGCTGGCGGGTACGATAGCGGCTTTCTGTGTGTGTTCCATCACCGCATAGTCGATTGATTCTGAAGGACAACTCGTGAATTCCTGCGTGTCCAGACGAATAAAGTCCATATCCTGTTCTGCGTGGTCAAGGGCGGCCTTGCAAGCGGTCAGAATGTCCGGGCACAGGGTGCGCAGTTCGGCCAACAGGGCATCAACGCTGAACAGAAACATCCCGCTGTTCCACGAGTATTGACCGCTGTCGATGTAGTGGCGGGCGGTGGCTTGATCCGGTTTTTCGACAAAGGCTTTGACTGTGAATGTGTATTGACAACCGTCGATCGGTTCGCCTTGCTGGATATAGCCGTATCCGGTTTCAGGACTATGGGCATGAATGCCAAAAGTGGTCAAAAAACCGCGTTTGGCTGTGTGACTGGCGCGTTCAACCGCATGCGCAAAAGCGGCATCGTCCAGGATGACATGATCGGCAGGCAAAACCAGCATCATGGCGTCAGGGGAATGGCGTGCAATATCAAGGGCAGCCACGGCAATCGCCGCCGCCGTGTTGCGACCGACTGGTTCAAGCAGAATGCTGGCAGGGGTAACCTGAATGTCCCGCAATTGCTCGGCGATCAAAAAGCGATGTTCATGATTGCAAACGATCGTGGGAGGCGCCATGTCGGGTAAACGCAAGGCGCGCAACACGGTTTCCTGCAGCATGGTGTGCTCGCCTACCAAAGCCAAAAGCTGTTTGGGTAATGCTGCGCGCGATAACGGCCACAAACGGGTGCCAGAGCCGCCAGACAGAATAACAGGATGAATCATGTGGGTCATGCTGTGGTACCTGAAAATAAGGATCAACGGTCAAATCATACCATGCGAGCATGACATTTTGGCGATCAGGGTGGCGGCGTGTGCAGGCCCGATCGCCAGGCAGATGCTTGGTCTGTCGGTTCGTTGTGCTACGAAGCGTGTGGGTACACAACGGTTATTTTGAAAGTGTTATTAGGTTGCAAGCAGATCATCTGTATGGGTTGTCGATTCGGTGGTTTCAGATGTTTCCCGGATAAGTTTGAACAGAGCGCGACTGCTTTTGGGTGTACTTTGCGCAATGGCCTCTTTACGCGCATTACGAATAAGTGTGCGCAATTGCTGAACATCTACCAGCGGATATTCTTGCATGAAGGCGTCAAGATGGCTGTCATTGTCGATCAGGCGATCACGCCAGCGCTCCATTTGATGAAAGCGTGCGTTATCGGCATTGTGGCGTGAGTTCCATTGTGCCATTTGCTGAGCAATCGGGTCCGCATCCACTGAACGCATCAGGCGGCCAATGTACTGCAATTGACGACGCAAGCCCCCGTGTGAATGAATACGCTTGGCTTCATCGATAGCCGATTTAAGGTTGTCTGGCAGTGCCAGTCGTTCCAGTTTGTCACGCGGCAGTTCGACAAGGGCCTCGCCGAGTTTTTGCAGTTCGGTCATCCTGCGTTTGAGTTCGCTTTTGCTGGGAGGGGCCGTCGAGGGATCAAATTCGTCCATAGTGCGCAGATTGATTGAAAATGTTGTTATGATAGCGGTTTTATGCTGGCCTGTGGTGAGTCAATCATCGCTCGGCAAATTTAGTTAATTGGAGTGGTTGTGTCGGAACAATTCAGTCATGACAGAGCGCAGTTGATGTCGCTGGTAGAAGAAATGCTGGCCTATGCAGCAAAACGGGGTGCCACGGCGAGTTCTGCCGAAGCATCAACAGCGATGGGGCAATCGGTTACTGTGCGTCGAGGTCAGGTAGAGACCATTGAATATAATCGTGACAAAGGCATCGGTGTCACGGTTTATCAAGGCCAGCGGCGTGGGCATGCATCGACCTCTGATTTCAGCCGTGAGGCATTGCAGGCAACCGTTGACAAGGCGTTGACCATCGCGGGTTATACGGCTGAAGATAATTGTGCGGGTTTACCCGATCGAGACTTGCTGGCGCGTGAAATTCCCGATCTGGATCTTTATCATCCGTGGGAGCAATCGATAGATGATGCGATTGCCATGGCGGGGCAATGTGAATCAGCCGCATTGTCAGTGGATGAGCGAATCACCAATTCGGAAGGGGCTTCGGTCAGCACCCAGCAATCCTTGTTTGTGTATGGCAATAGTCTGGGGTTCGCGGACGGTTATCCTACCAGTCGGCACGGGGTGAGTTGTGCTGTGATTGCCGAAACCGAACAAGGCATGCAGCGCGATTACTGGTACAGCTCAGCCCGGCGCGCGCAAGATCTGGCATCGGCCGATGAGGTTGGCATGCGTGCGGGTCAACGCACTGTGCGGCGATTGAATGCACAACGCTTAACCACGCGTGAAGCCCCGGTGCTGTTTGAGGCACCGATTGCCACTGGCTTGATTTCACATTTTGTCTCGGCGGTCAGTGGGGGGAATTTATATCGTAAATCCTCCTTTTTGTTGGATAGTTTGGGTAAGCGGGTATTCCCTGATTGGATCGATATTGTCGAACGTCCGCATTTGCTGCGCGGATTGGCCAGCAGCCCGTTTGATAACGAAGGTGTACGTACGGTTGATCGGGATGTCGTACGCGCAGGGCAAGTGGAAGCCTATTTTCTTTCAAGCTACAGCGCTCGCAAGCTGGGGATGCAAACCACGGGTAATGCGGGCGGCAATCATAATCTGCTTGTCAGCAACAGTGGAGAGGATTTTCAACAGTTGTTGCGTCGCATGGGAACCGGCTTGCTGGTTACCGAATTACTCGGGCATGGCATCAACATGGTGACGGGCGATTATTCGCGTGGTGCAGCCGGTTATTGGGTTGAAAACGGGGTATTGCAATATCCGGTGGAAGAAATCACGATTGCCGGCAATCTGTTGCAGATGTATCAGGATATCGTGGCGATTGGCACGGACACCGAAACCCGCAGTTCACGGCAGACCGGCTCAATTCTGATCAGCCGCATGACCATTGCAGGGGGCTGACATGCGGTTTTGGCTAAATCTGTCTGCCTGGATCGATGCGTTGACTGAGCAGACAGGCCAGATGGTGAAGTGGTTGGTGTTAATGGCCGCATTGGTTTCCGCCATCAACGCAGGATTGCGTTATGGCGTTGGGCTCGGCAGCAATGCCGGTATTGAGTTGCAATGGTATATGTTTGGCGGAATATTTTTGTTGGGCTCAGGTTACACCCTCAAGCATCGTGGGCATGTGCGCATTGATTTGCTGCATGCGCACTTGTCACCGCGTGCACAAGCTGCGGTGGAAATGCTGGGTACTGCTCTGTTTCTGATGCCCTTTTGTGTGCTGATGGTCAAACTGTCCTGGCCCGTATTTTATGAAGCGTGGTCGACCGGCGAAATGTCACCCGATGCGGGTGGTTTGCCACGTTGGCCGGTTAAATTGTTGGTGCCTGCCGGTTTCGCCATGTTGGCGTTGCAAGGTGTGTCAGAGTTTATCAAAGCTGCTGTGCTGTTTAAATCGCCAGCACCAAAGGTCTGATATGAGCCATCTCGCTCCCGTTATGTTTGCTGGTTTGGTGGTATTGCTGTTGGTGGGATACCCTGCTGCATTTGCGTTGGCAGCCAATGGATTGTTGTTTGCCATGATCGGCATTCATGAGGGCTTGCTGGATATGAGCCTGTTGGGTGCATTGCCGGATCGTGTGCTGGGCATCGTTTCCAATCAAACCTTGTTGGCCATTCCGTTTTTTACCTTTATGGGGTTGATACTTGAGCGCAGTGGCATGGCAGAGGATTTGCTGACCAGCATCGGCCAATTATTCGGCCCCATTCGTGGCGGCCTGGCGTATGCGGTGATTTTGGTCGGGGTGTTGCTGGGNNCGGGCGTGGTGGCGGCATCCGTGATCGCCATGGGGTTGATTTCACTGCCGGTTATGTTGCGTTATGGTTACGATGCGCGCTTGGCTTCCGGGGTCATCGCCGCAGCAGGCACGTTGGCTCAGGTCATTCCGCCAGGCTTGGTGTTGATTGTGCTGGCCGACCAGTTGGGTGTGCCGGTCGGCGACATGTTTCGTGCGGCCATTACCCCCAGTCTGATGCTCACCGGCTTTTATCTGTTATTCGTTTTTGTGGTTAGTGTGGTGCGCCCGTCGGCCGTACCCGCACTGCCAGCCAGCGTGCGCGTGTTGCGCGGTTGGGCGCTCTGGCGTTCGGCATTGCAAGCCATTATTCCACCGTTCGTGCTGATTAGCGTGGTGTTAGGCAGCATTTTTATGGGTTGGGCTACGCCATCCGAGGGTGGCGCGGTTGGTGCGACCGGGGCATTGGTGCTGGCCGCATTCAAAGGCAAGCTTAATCTCACCCTGTTGCGTGAAGCAACCGAACGCAGTATGCGCTTGTTGAGCTTTGTCATGTTTATTCTGNNTTGGCTCAACGGTGTTCAGTCTGGTGTTTCGCGGATTGAATGGCGATTTGTGGGTAGAACACCTGCTATCCGGTTTGCCCGGAGGGGTGGTGGGTTTTTTGGTGGTGGTGAACCTGTTTGT
>DDOT01000002.1:13448-14385 GCA_002341815.1 Thiobacillus sp. UBA2487
CCCGCCATTTGGGTTTTCTCTGTTTTACCTACGCAGCGTAGCACCCAAAGAGGTCAAGTCCACCCAGATATATCTTGGTGCAATTCCGTTTCTGCTAATCCAGTTGCTCATGGTGGCGTTGGTGATTGCGTTTCCCAATATCATTGCCGGTGCGACGCATCAGCAAGTGAAGGGTGGGGTGGTTGAGGTGCCGGTGGATGGGCAGGGGTATGGCGATTATTATCTCCCGAAAGAGTGGCGCTGATGGAAAGCTGTTGCGGCATTCAACTGCGGCGTTGCGCAGTGCTCGGTCGGTCGCCGTACTTTCTGTACTGTCTCCCTTCCTGCGCGCTGTGCGCCTTGCATTTGAACGTCCTCACGACGCTTTCCCAAGGCTGAACGTTGCGATGGGGTGATGTAAAGCTGTTGCGGCATTCAACTGCGGCGTACAACATGTGCTGCGGCGTTGTGCGGTCGCTGTATTTGCAGAGACTGGTTCAGGCTGATTTGCTGTGCGATTTTATAGGGAGTTGGATTTTGACGATCGATCTTGATACGACATTTTCGTACCTATTGGCTTATAATTTACAAAATTATAAGTTTTTAATTGTTGGCGGAGTGGACGGGGCTCGAACCCGCGACCCCCGGCGTGACAGGCCGGTATTCTGACCAACTGAACTACCACTCCTGCATGCGGATCAGGTCATCATTCGATGTTTGATGACGTTTTGCATGTGCGCCAGTGTTGGTGCTGGACGCTAAAAACTGGCGTCCCCAACGAGATTCGAACTCGTGTTATCGCCGTGAAAGGGCGGTGTCCTAGGCCTCTAGACGATGGGGACATTGTGACTTAACCCGATCATTTCATAAATTAACGCGCGCCTTCACTTGGGTTCCATGGTGGAATTTTATTCAATTGGGCGTATGCATCACGATGCCACGCTTTCATAAAATTCCA
>DDOT01000005.1 GCA_002341815.1 Thiobacillus sp. UBA2487
TAATCATCACGCGAATTCATGAAAGAATCGGGTTAATGCGTCACAGAAACCACTTGCGCGGGCAAATCGGACAACTTGAGCGTCACCATCACTTGCTCCGCCTCTTTGCGCGTATCGTAAGGCCCCACGCGCAAACGACTTGCCCCGGATGGCATGCGCTCACGATGACAAATCAGATGTTGCGCTTCTACCCGTTTACACAAACGTTGGGCACTGTTGGCGTTGGCAAATACGCCTAGTTGCACCACATAACCGACCTGCTTATTAGCAACAGGTTGCACATGGTGTGTTGTATCAACGGCCACCGGCTTGTCTTTTGATTCGNNCGAGGCCGGTGCAGCAGGTACTGAAGACTGCACATCATTCACATGCTCGTTCACCGGCCTGACTGATTCAACCGCTTCTTTAACCGGGTTGATCGTTGTCTGTTGAGGCAGTACTGGCACAACCGCCGGTACGTCCTTACTGACCGGCGCCTGTGTGGCCGTCGCATGATTTGACATCACCGGCAAGGCCGGCGTCACCCCGGGCGACTGCATTACCATAGCAGCAGCGGGCTGCAAGGTAACTGCCACTGGCTGATTGCCTCCGGCATGCAATATTGCGCCCGGCGCGTTTGACTTATCCGGGCGCGGTGTCGAATCAAGCAGCAACGGCACCAGCAGCGCAACCAGCGCCAACCATAATACCGCACCAATCAGACGGCGTCTGGCAAGCTGACGGAACGCTGTTCGATCATCACCCCCCATTTGCAATGGCCATCTCAATTCTCGCCTTCATACTGCAAAATATCCGCGACGGTCAGGAAAGACCCAAATGCGACAATTCTATCATTCTCACCGGCTTGCTGACAGGCCAATTGCCAAGCATCAAGAACGGTGACGCATTCAACCGCTATTTTCCCGGCCGTTACCCTGATTTGTTGCGCCAACCCGGCACCTGTGCCACCACGCTCCCCAGGCAATCCGGCCACAACCCAATGATCCACCACATCAACCATGGCAGCCACCACACCTGCCGCATCCTTGTCCATCAACATGGCACAAACACCCCAGGTATGCCCAACAGCGGGGGAGTGTCGTAGCGAAGCCGCCAATGCCCGCGCGCCATGCGGGTTATGCGCCACATCCACCCGACGTTCCGGCGCATCCCCCAAGCATTGATAGCGTCCGCGCAATCCGGCATTTATCAAGCCTTGCTGTAATGCCGTCAGCTCAACCGGTAATTTATCACCTAACGCACGTAATGCTGCTACCGCAGCGGCAGCATTACCAATTTGAAATACGCCACCCAACGTCGGGCGCGGCAGTACCAGTTCACCCCATCGGTCATGATAGCGCCACCAGACATCCCGATCATATTCAGCAATGGCATACCCATATTCTTTGCCCACCTGCCATTGCTGCGCACCAATCGACTGCCCATACAACAGCAAACTGTTTGGTGGATGCGGATCGGCACAGATTGCCGGGCGATCTGTCCGGTAGATGCCCGCTTTTTCACGACCAATTTGCTCACGATTGTCGCCCAGATAAGCCACATGATCGATATCGACACTGGTGATCACGGCGCAATCTGCATCAAACAAATTCACCGCATCCAGTCTGCCACCCAACCCGACTTCCAGCACCAGCACATCGAGCTTGGCTCGACAGTACAACCACATGGCAGCCAAGGTGGTAAATTCAAAATAGGTCAGGGAAATATCATCGCGCGCCTGTTCAACCACCGACAGCGCTTCAATCAAATCATCGTCAGCAACGTCTTGCCCCTGAATGCGCACCCGCTCGTTGAAGCGCAATAAATGCGGCGAGGTATACAATCCAACCCGATAACCGGACGCCAACAAACATGCTTCAAGAAACGCACACACTGAGCCTTTTCCGTTCGTGCCGCCCACTGTTATCACGCGCATAGGCAACACATTCGGCAGGCACCGCTGCGCCACTTGAGCGATTCGCACCAGCCCCAAATCAATGCCAACCGGATGTAATCGCTCAAGCTTGGCGAGCCAGTCGTTCAGGATCATCAGGCAACAGCGGGTTGGTGCATCATCATAGCCAGCAAGCCCGCTAAACGCTCGCGCAACTCGCGTCGGTCAATTACCAAATCAACCGCCCCATGTTCCAGCAGAAATTCCGAGCGCTGAAATCCTTCCGGCAGGGTTTCGCGCACCGTCTGCTCAATCACACGCGGACCGGCAAACCCAATCAGAGCACGCGGTTCGGCAATGATCACATCACCCAGCATGGCGAAACTCGCTGACACCCCGCCCATGGTTGGGTCAGTCAACACAGAAATATAAGGCAAACCGGCCTCAGCCAAACGCGTTAGCGCAGCGCTGGTCTTGGCCATTTGCATGAGAGAAAACAAGCCTTCCTGCATGCGCGCGCCGCCGCTGGCAGCAACGCTGACAAACGGGATATGGTGTTGCAGGCTGACCTCTACACCACGTACAAAACGTTCGCCCACCACTGCGCCCATCGACCCACCCATGAACTTGAATTCAAACGCGGCCGCCACCAATGGAACGTTGTAAACCCGTCCCCGCATCACAATCAGCGCATCTGTCTCATGGGTATCACGCTGGGCATCCAGCAAACGATCGGTATATTTTTTGGTATCTTTGAAGCGCAAGGTATCAACCGGAGTCACATCTTGGCCAATTTCCACCCGATCCGCTTCGTCCAGCAACATATCCAAACGTTGTCTGGCACCTACCCGATGATGATGATCGCATTTAGGACAAACATGCAGGTTACGTTCAAGATCGGCGCAATACAACACGGTATCGCAAGCACTGCATTTACTCCACAAACCTTCTGGCACCACTTTTTTTGTATCGTCTGCCATGCGTCGATTGATTTTCGGCCGCAGGATTTTTTGAAACCAACTCATGCAACACGCCCTTTCATGGCTTGCCGGCGTCGAGCGCCGAGCGTATACCTCCCACGAACTCATCCAGCCGGGTGAGTATCTGGTCGGATGGTGACTGTTCAATCATTTCAATAATACGGCTACCAATAACCACCGCATCAGCAAACCGGGCAATACGTTGCGCCGTTTCCGCATCACGAATGCCAAAGCCGACCCCAACCGGTAGCCGGCATAAATTACGAATCACCGGCACACGAGCCTCAACCTCGTTCAAATCCATCTGATTTGAGCCGGTTACCCCTTTCAGCGAAACATAGTACACAAAACCGCTGGCCCGTTGAGCAATCAACTGCATACGCTGACCCGTGGTGGTCGGCGACAGCAAAAAAATCATATCCAGACCATGCACTGCCATGATGTCGTGTGGCGCTTCTTCGGGTGGGATATCTACCAGCAAGACCCCATCAACTCCGGCAACAGAGGCCAATCCGGCGAATGTCTCATAACCCATTCGCTCCACCGGATTTGCATATCCCATCAACACCACTGGCGTGTGCGAATCCTGCTGACGAAACCCTGCCACCATGTCCAGCACTTGACGCAACGAAACGCCATGCGCCAATGCTCGTTCTGTGGCTCGCTGAATGGCAGGGCCATCCGCCATTGGATCAGAAAATGGCACACCCAACTCCAACACATCAGCACCGGATGCCACCAATTGATGCATCATGGCCACGGTCATCTGCGGATTCGGGTCTCCCGCTGTAATATAGGGCACCAATGCCACGCGCTTACGCGCTTTCAATTCAGCAAACGTCTGTTTAAGTCGACTCATTCCGGCTCCCATCACAGCGTGATTCCAGCCAGTTGCGCAACGGTGTTGATGTCCTTATCACCACGCCCTGACAAATTAACCAGCAAAATTTGATCTTTATCCATGGCAGGCGCCAACTTGACGGCATGCGCCAGCGCATGACTTGATTCGAGTGCCGGAATGATCCCCTCATAACGACACAAATCATGGAAAGCGCGCATGGCTTCATCGTCAGTGGCCGCCACATATTCGGCCCGCCCGGTATCTTTCAACCACGCATGTTCCGGTCCCACGCCAGGATAATCCAGCCCGGCCGATACTGAATGTGTTTCAATAATCTGGCCGTTCTCATCTTGCATGAGATAACTGCGGAAACCATGTAAAACACCAGGTCTTCCCGCCGATAGCGGCGCAGCATGGCGCCCACTATTCAAACCATCGCCACCGGCCTCTACACCGATCAAACGCACATGCTCATACGATAAATAAGGGTGAAAAATACCAATTGCATTCGATCCGCCGCCAACACAGGCAATCACAGCATCCGGTTGACGCCCTGCCAACTCCGGCATTTGCGTCAAACACTCCATCCCGATCACTGACTGAAAATCACGCACCATCATTGGGTAAGGGTGCGGACCGGCAGCCGTCCCCAAAATGTAAAATGTATCCGCCACATGGGTAACCCAATCCCGCATTGCCTCATTCAACGCATCTTTCAAGGTACGCGACCCTGAGGAAACCGGTACCACATTCGCGCCTAACAGTTTCATGCGATACACATTGGGCGATTGACGCACCACATCATCCGCCCCCATATACACCACACACGCCATTCCGTATCGAGCCGCCACGGTGGCGGTGGCTACACCGTGCTGACCGGCCCCCGTTTCAGCAATAACGCGCTTCTTACCCATGCGACGAGCCAACAGCGCCTGTCCGATCGTATTATTGATTTTGTGCGCACCAGTATGATTCAAATCCTCGCGTTTCAGATAGATTTGCGCGCCACCCAACAATTCTGACCAACGTCGCGCATGATAAACCGGGCTGGGGCGTCCAACGTAGTGACGTAACTCATGATGAAACTCTGCCATGAATTGCGTGTCCTGACGTGCGCGCTCATATTCGTCACGCAATTCGTCCAGCGCTGCCATCAGGGTTTCGGCGACAAAAATCCCGCCATACGGGCCAAAACGACCATGTTCATCAGGAAATTTCGTCAAATGCATGCTTAACCCCAATAATAAATTCAGTGATTTTGCCCGCGTCCTTAACACCCTTGCTCCGCTCAACGCCACTGGATACATCAACCGCCCAAGGGTTTACGCGACGAACGGCTTCGGCGACATTGGATGCATCTAAACCACCAGACAAGATCAGCGGCATGTCAATTCCGGATGGGATCAGTGACCAGTCAAAGGTTTTGCCAGTACCGCCGGCATGCCCATCTACCCACGCATCCAGCAACAACCCGCGAGCACCGGCGTAATCGGAAGCGTATTGTAGCAAATTCAGACCGGCCTGTACGCGAACAGCCTTAATCCATGGACGTCCAAATTGTCGACAATAGTCAGCCGACTCGTTGCCATGAAATTGCAGAAGATCGGGTTGGACATACTGTACGAACTCATGTACGTGCTGCACATCTGCATCCACAAACAACGCCACCACACTAACGAACGGCGGCAATGCATCGGCAATGGCACGGGCTTGTGCAATAGAGACATGGCGAGGGCTGGGCGCATAGCTCACCAGACCAATAGCATCTGCGCCGGCATGCGCCGCGCAGGAAGCCATTTCAGGGTCTGTCAGGCCGCAAATTTTGATGCGAGGAGTCATATCAGACATGGGCAGGTTAACCATCGGTCATGCGGACAGACAAGGCATCCCGCCCGGGCACCGACAAGCCCGATAATCGCCACGGATCAACACCGATGGGTAGCGCCCATTGTTCAGGATATTGCACATGACACAAATGCAAACCGGCTGCAACCACTGTTGGCCCGGCTCGCACACGATCCCGCGCCGCCAGCACGCTGTCTATCCAATCGATCGGTTGTTTGCCACGACCAATACATAACAGGGTTCCCACGATATTTCGCACCATATGATGTAAAAATGCGTTCGCGGTGAATTCGAACAAAACCTGCTCCCCTTCACGCCGGACCCGTGCATACTGCAAATGGCGCACAGGAGAATGTGCCTGGCAATCCGCACCCCGAAACGAACTAAAATCGTGCTTGCCAAGTAAACAATCAGCCGCTTGTTGCATGGCATCAACATCCAAAATGCCATGATACCATCCCGTGCGACCACTATTCAGGCCGGGGCGCACCGGGTGATTCAACAATACATAGCGATAACTACGACTCAGGGCACTAAATCGAGCATGAAATGCAGGCTCAACCGCTCGCGCCCATTGCACAACAACGGTATCAGGCAAAAATGCATTCACCCCGCGCACCCAAGCCGTCAACGGCCGATTGACCGGCGCATCAAAATGCACCACCTGCGCGCTGGCATGCACACCGGCATCCGTGCGACCCGCTGCCGTTACCTCGATGCGACGCCCGGCAATCTGCTCAAGCGCCGCTTCCAGCCTGCCTTGCACACTATCCCCTGTAACCTGCCGTTGCCAACCGCAGTAAGGCGTTCCATTGTATTCAACTCCCAGCGCAATGCGCATGGTTTCATATTCCTGCAGCAAACCATCCCCCAACCAGCATGCATATTATATCGCTGGCAGAAAATCGATACGCCGGCAACACCAATTGCCCGGCCGTTTCTTGCACGTCATCATCGGCCTGCATCATGCCATGTAAACGTTGGCGCCAGTCCTGGGTGCTAAGTAATAACTGATCGGCATATTCCAGGGTCAGCCATAACCGAACTGCCACCCGCTCAACCGGCATACCCAGCCAACGCAATGGATACAGCACGCCACGCACACCAACCAACAGTTGAATACGGGAAAGGCTGGACATAACCACCGCCAGCGCCGCCAACAATGCTATCCAACGCCAACATGCAATTGATGATGGCAGCCAGTCAAGACCGGACCACCCCTGTTCGGGCATCCCATGCGCGAACAATCCTGTGCTCCATATCAGCAGCAACAATACTCTCGTGCGTCGCAGGTAGCGCAAAAAATCGCCCCAACCGGTCATCCACAGCATCATCAATAACAACACGGACGACATCAGCAAACCTGCCGGCATCGCCCGATTGAGCCAAATCGCAAAAAACAGCCACAATATCAGCGCAGTGGCCGGATGCAGGGGCATGGCAACATGATGCTTCATTCCTTCATTTGTTCAAGTAACGCCATCGCATCTTTTTTCTGCTGTTCATCGCCTTCTGCAATCACTTCTTGCAAAATTTCGCTGGCATTTTCAAGATCGCCCATCTCTTGATAAACCAGTGCCAACTCAAATTTGGTTCGTACTTCTTGTTGCGCCTCACTCAACGCCTTACCGGAATCTGGTAAGGCTTGCGTTTGTACCGCATGATCTTCCGTTTCGGCCTGTTGATCAGAAGGCGCCGGCTCATCAAAATCCAGATTGATATCACTGAAGTCAAGCGCAACCGGCATATCATGCCCGCTCAAATCCGCAGATTTCTGAACCGAGGTTTGCTGATCAGTGGATTGCTGATCAGTGGGTTGCTGATCAGTGAGTTGCTGATCAGTGGGTTGCTGATGAGCGAATGTCGATTCCGTTGATGGCGGATGTTCATCTGGCGATGCTTCCGGCGCATGAATTTCAATCGCTTCGATTTCCGGTAAATGACTTGATTGATCGATCGCATCATTAGCAAAATCAGCACCTGCGACAGCATCGGACGCTGTCGCAGCATCATTCACCTCAGGCTGCAACAATGCAGCCGTTTCCTGGTGCGCCATAACATCGGGCAACTCAAAATCCATGGCGACATGCGGATCAGGTTGATGTGTGGTGGCAACCGGTTGTTCATCTTCCGTAATTGCCTCAAAATCCCAAGACAAATCCGCATCGGCAGGCAAGCCTGGTGAGGCGTCTGTCGACTGCACCGGCGCTGCCCCCACACTTGCCTCTACCTCGTGCGTCGGACTTTGATGAAGCGCATTCATATCAAAATCCATCATCCCGCTCAGTTTTTCCTCAACGGGCAATTCATCATCCAACATCATCGCTGTCGGCAAATTTGCAGCCGGTTCTTCAGAGACCGACATACCGGCTTCTGCGGTTAATCCGCCATATAAAGGATTGTGCGGATCGATACGCCGCCCCATCTCAGCCGCTTTTTGCCAAATATCCGATTCAGCACCTGCTGCCGAATGCAATTCGGTGGCAATACTTTCAAATGCAGGCAAATTATTCCGGCCAGCATAAACCTCCAGCAACTTCAACTTTAGTTCATGGCGGTTTGGCTCTTTCAGCAATGCTTCGCGCAGAATTTCTTCCGCTTGCACGTCACGCCCATACGCCAAATAAACATCAGCCTCGGTAACCGGATCAATGTCGTGATGGACCACGTCGCCTACGCTGGCTAAGCCAAACTCGGTTATATTCGAGTCTACCGGAGCAACGGGACTCTTTATCACATCCTTGGGGGTGGCAGCAAGCGCAGGCTCCTCCGGAGTGTCGGATAGGGCTAAGGCGCTCCGTCGCCGGCGAAGCAAAGCGAATATAGTTAACAAGAGCGCACTGGCACCTGCCCCAAGGTACAGGGGGTTGAGCATCCCATACCATTTAGGTGTGGGAGGCACCTGCGGTGGTGTCAGCTTGAGCTGGTGGCGCTTGATTGGATGTTGCTTGGGCGGCATAACCGGCGGCTGTGGCGCCGGGGTTAATTGCGTTGCGGCCAAGGCTGACAAAACCGAGGCTTGACCTTGCGGCGGTTGCTCAGGCGGCGGCAAATTTCCGGCATCCTGCAATACTTGTTCGTGTGTGATAGGGTTATCCAACGGTTTTTGCTGGGTGGACTGCTCATCTTGGGCCGCGACGGGTATTTCAGGGGTAGCCTCCGGCGGCACAGAGCGGACATTGTCTGCTGCAGCCGACAACGTGGCCGGTTGATGGCGCACCCCCAGATTTTTGGAGTGGGGGCCAAGTTCCCGAGCTACCTCAACCGGTGTAATTAACCGCAACGCCAAAGAATCGGGTAAGTGCAGAGCAGCCCCTGCTTTTAAGCGGCCCATGCTACCCTCGAATGCTTGCGGGTTGGCGCGATATAAGCCAACCAGCATCTGACCCAGCCCCACGCCTTCCGGCAAATGTTGTTCTGCGATCCCGCTCAACGTCATCCCGGGATTTACTTTAATCGTGTCCGGGCCAAGATTAGCTGTAGACCCACTCCCCGACTCGACTTTGATATTTGCAACCTGACGTGGGGGCGAGAGCAAGCCGCGTTGCGCTAAAGCATCGAGCCGAAGATTCGCGCTCAACGTGGACACTGCGGATTGTGAGTGTTCTTGCGCCGCTAATCCCGGGGGATCTACTAACAGGGTATACTCCCGCATCAGCTTGCCGCCGCTCCAATCCAGCTCAACAATTAAATCAAGTGCCGGTTCGTTAACAGGCTTATCGCTAGTCAAGTACAGCACTACGCTACCATCAGCGCGCTGCGTAAGCCTAAAATGTAAGCTTTGTAAACTACCTAACTTCTCGACATTAGTTAATCGAACCGTATCCAGGGGCGCTAAACGTGCGTGTAAGTTTCTGAACTCATCCGGGTTTGCAAGTAACACGTCTATCTCTGCAGCCAAGGGTTGTCCCAAAGCCGAATGTACTTCCATCTGGCCGAGTCCTGCGGATTGCGCGGGGCTCCCTGCAAAAATGAGTACTGCAGCCAACGCTGTTACTAATTTTGTTTTTCGCATCATGGTTGCTCATTAGATTCAGTTAAGGTCCCCGGGCAACGCGCGCCCCGGTACAGGGTTTACTTAAAGTTGCGAATTTTCTCTAGCAGCACTTGGCTATCGATAGGTTTTATGATATAGTCTTTTGCCCCTTGGCGCAATCCCCATATTTTATCAGTCTCTTGGGCTTTGGCAGTGCAAAGAAAAATTGGGATAGCCTTAAGTGTGGCATCCCGTGAAAGCGTCCGCGTGACCTGAAAGCCATTTATTCCGGGCATCACCACATCCAGCAGGATTAGATCCGGCTGAACCAAACGAGCTTTTTCTATAGCGGCTTGGCCTGCTTCAGCAAGGGCCACAAGATAGCCATGCTTAACAAGTAGCTCCTTTAAGAAAAGGCGCTCAGTAGGCGAATCATCTACAACGAGTATTTTCTTAATTGGCATAGGCCTCCTTAAAGGCTAGTTGTTGTTTTTCGTTGGGCATACCGGGCAACGGTGTCAATAATACTGGTTTTTGTAAACGGCTTAGTCAGGTATTCATCTGCGCCCGCCAGTCGTCCGCGTGCTTTGTCGAACAGCCCGTCCTTGCTGGATAACAAGACAACTGGCGTTTTGCGGAAGCGCGTGTTTTTCTTAATAAGCTCACAGGTTTGATATCCATCTAATCGGGGCATCAAGATGTCTACAAAAATAAGGTCCGGCACCCAATCAACTATTTTAGCCATAGCCGCAAAGCCATCTCCAGCAGGCATAACTTCACAACCAGCTTGGCGTAGAAAAATTTCGGCACTTCGTCGGATAGTGTTACTGTCGTCGATCACCATGATTTTCAATCCAGTTAGATTATTAATTTCTGCCATACCCACCCTTTAATTAGATTAACGCTCGCTGGTGGCCGTTGCCGCCATCCAATGCCGCTTCCATGCCGATATCACCAAGGACGGATATTCCGGCTTTCCCAACGAGCCATTGTAACGCCCCAGCGCACGAGCCAAATTACCGTTTTCCTGATCCAGATACAGGCGCAAAATATTGCAGCCATATCGCAGATTGGTGCGCAAATGAAACAAGTCTTGCTCCGGGCTACCCACCAAATTCACCCAAAACGGCATCACTTGCATATAGCCGCGCGCATCAGCGCCTGAAATGGCGTATTTGTGAAAGCCGGACTCCACCTCAATCACCCCCATGACCAGCGACGGATCAAGCCCGGCACGCACTGCTTCATAATACACTGTTGCCAAAAAATCAGCGCGCTGGCGGTTGTCCGGAATGCGCGGTTGCAAACGCGTGGACATATCCGCCAGCCAGTGACGACTCTCCGCTGTATTCAGCACCGGGGCCTCCAATGCAGCAGTGCCTGTTACTGCACTAGCCAGTAAGGTGTGCACGCTGTCGCTCAAGGGCTCAGGGCCCTGTAGTCCTGACCCTGCCACTGCCAAGCAAGGTGTACCTATCAGCCATGCTGTCAAAAGCAACTGAATACTGCGGCCACTGCCTAATTTAAGCTGTTTAGCCACTATTTGCAACGGCTTGGTTCGCATGCTCTTTCCTTGCTTAAAGCTAGTAGTGTCAATTGGATGACGCCCGTCACGTGCGTGAATAATAATTTCGCATTAACGCAGGGTCATATCGTC
>DDOT01000179.1:0-6323 GCA_002341815.1 Thiobacillus sp. UBA2487
ATGAAAAGATCGGGTTAATGCGCGATTAATCAGCAAACAGCTTGCGCCAACCGCCCACCCCCAAGGTCTGCAACGTTCTGATATTGCGCTCATAAATATCGCTTGGGTCAGAATAAGCCGCGATAGCCTCATCCAGACTGTCTTCACGCAACACATGCAACACCGGATAAGGCGAGCGATTGGTGTAATTCCCGACGTCCTCCGGCTCAGTATCAGCAAATTGCCAAAGCGGATGAAATGCCGCCACTTGGAATGCATCGGCAAATTCGTCTTCCGCCGCCGTTGCGTCAGCAATTTCCAAAAAGTCATTAAAATCCAGAAAATCGGCCAGCATGTCCGGCACGATCAGCAGTGTCGTCTCCAACTGCTGCCGGTCGGCAGATTGCAGTAAACGCAACTCTTCCAGCAAATCAGCCGCTAGCGCGATCTCATCGGTAGCATGTGAGACCACATAACGTATTTGCTGCTTGACTTGTACCGCTTTGGCAAACGGGCACAAATTCAAACCGATGACCGCCTTGTCCACCCATGTTCGCACCGCATCAATAACCGCCACATCCTTGTCACGCATCACGCCCCCCGGTTTTTCGACCAAACCAACGTCCCGTACAATGGCAATATTCATCATACAATGCGCCAAATTTGGCGCGTAAATGCCGTTCTTCATGCAAAATCACGCCATAATGCATGATAGCCCACACCACAGGCGCCAGCAAAAACGGCCACCCACTGCGCATCAGCAAACCTGTCCCGGCATATAAAATGGCATCCGCCAAATAAATCGGATTACGACTAAAGGCATACGGCCCGCTACGCACCAACGCAGAAGCCCCACGATACGGGTTCACCGTGGTACGATGCCGCCAAATTGTAAACGCTGCCCATAACATCAACACCGCGCTGATTGCCAGCAACCCCCAACCCACTTGCCGCCAACCGTCTGTCAACGGCAAGTTTAATGGCCATTGATGGTTAATCCACCACGACAACGCAAGCAGTGACGCATACACCAGGGGCGGTGGCGCCAAAGTGGCGGGACGGTGTGCTGCATCAGACATAATCACCCAAAACAAGACGTGTGTTCACCAAACAAGCCGATTCAACGTCGGCCACCGCAATATTACGCACCGCAGCCAATGCTGCCGCAACCCGTGCGACATGTGCCGGTTGATTGCGCTCACCACGCGCCCATACCGGAGACATATCCGGGGCATCGGTTTCCAGCACTATGCGCTCCAATGGCAAATTTAGCGCCAAGTGTTGCAGACGGGTGGCACGCGGCCACGTGAACGCGCCACCAAATCCAAAATAAAAACCGAGGTCCATGAGTTGCTGTGCCTGCTGAATACTACCATTGAACGCATGCACGATACCACCTTTCACCTTGTGGCGGCGCAACGTTGCAATCACCCCATCCACCGCATGTCGCGCATGCAGCAACACCGGCAAACCGGTGGTTTCGGCAATCGCCAATTGTGCGTCAAACCAATGGCGCTGGATATCCATACCCACCCGACGATCAAACCCGTCCAGACCGATTTCCCCAACCGCCACTGCATTTCCCGTCGACAAACGTTGCTCAAGCTGCAGTAAATCAGCAGACTGGTGGCGGTCAGCATAAATCGGATGCAAGCCGTAAGCCGGCAAACATATGGGGTATTCAGCCACCGTTGCTGCAACATCTGCAAAACGGCTGGCCAGCACGGCAGGCACCACGATACGCCCCACCCCGGCCGCCTGCGCTGCCGCCACCACAGCGGCACGATCCGTATCAAACGCATGATCATCCAAATGGCAGTGCGTATCAATCAACATGCAGGTATTCCTCGACAATCCGCTTCACCGGCACCGGCACCCCCTGAGCAATCACCGCAGACAACCGGATCCAGCCCGACGTTTGCACAGACACACCGGACAGCTTAACCATCACGGGCGTGATATGCAAATCACGGTGAGTCAACGCATGACGGAACGCCGACCCAGTGCTTATGTCAACCACCACCCCACCCGCCAGTTGTGTGATTTGCGTCGCATCCGGCAACGCATCACACACCGGAAAACACCACAAACCCGCCCAAATACCCCGTGATGGCCGACGTTCCAGCCAAACCCGATCACCCGCCATCAACACCACCAACCAAAGATTCTTGCGTTGTACCACCGGCTTGTTTGCCGGCAATGGCAACAAATCCGTAATGCCGCGTTGACGGGACTGACAATCGCCTGCAATCGGGCAAATACTGCAATCAGGTTGCTTGCGCTGACAAACCAATGCGCCCAGGTCCATCATGGCTTGCGTATAAATTGCCACATCTTTGCTCGGCGTCAACGCGTCAGCAAGCGCCCACAGTTGTTTTTGTTCTGCAAGCTCACGGCCAGACATGCGCAACGCCTGATGTCGAATCAACACCCGTCGCACATTGCCATCCAGAATAGGCGCTCGCACCCCATATGCCAATGCGGCAATGGCGCCCGCTGTGGATCGCCCGATCCCTGGCAATTGCACCAGCACGTCAGGGTCTTTTGGAAAGACCCCGGCATAAATTGTCACCACCTGACGCGCCGCAGCCAGCAAATGCCGAGCACGCGCGTAATAACCCAACCCAGCCCACAACGCCATCACGTCTGCTTCGGCAGCGCCGGCCAAATCCTGTACAGTTGGAAAACAGGCGATAAATTTCTGAAAATAAGGAATAACCGTCACAACCTGCGTTTGCTGCAGCATGATCTCAGATAACCATACCCGGTATGCATCCGGTTGCTGCCAAGGCAAATCATGCCGGCCATAATGCCGCTGCCAGCTTATTAAACGATTCGAGAAATTTTCCATGAAATCGCGAGATGATCGCACAGCATTTTGATGCTCTGGCTATTTTCGTGAAAGCGCGGCATGGTTATGCATACGCCGGGTTGGGTGACATCGGGTTAATTGAGGCAGCAAAAGGCAAAGATGATAAAACAGATAAGGCTGACTTGCCAGTGATCAAAACAACCCACTGAGTCTTTTCCTTGTAACGGCAAGAATCAGTGGGTTTCGAACGGCCTACGCCATGTTGTACTGCACATTACAACTTGGCATGCGAGCCATCACAAAACGGAGCGTTTTTACTGGCTTTGCAACCGCACAAATACTGTTTACCGGCTTCTTGCACCGTAAAAGCAACCGGTGCAATACCGCTTCCGGCATGCGATCCATCGCAAAAAGGCTGATTGGCCGACTTGCCACAGGCACACCAATGGTATGTTCCGGGTTCGAGATCAACCGCATAAGGGGCTTTTTGAGCGCAAACAGGTTGGTTCATGATCCATCTCCTTTAATTTTGAATGGCTTCAACCGGCACGGCAATATGCACGTCATCCCCGATCATAGGCAAATAGGCCATCATGCCAAAATCAGACCGCTTGACCGTCGCCGTCACGTCGCCGGCACACACCGGTTTGTGTGCCATCGGATGGTCACCGCAATGAAAATTAGCCACATTCACATGCAAGGGTTTGCTAACGCCCAACAAGGTTAAGGTACCATCGGCGCCAACCACTTTGTCACCCTCAAAGTCCAATTTGTCAGAATGATACGTGATGGTGGTAAATTTGCTGTTATTAAAAAAACCCTGCCCGACGTGCTCATTCCACTGAGGGAAACCCATGTCCAGCGACTGGGCATTAATGATCAAATCCACCGAGCCTTTGTGTGCCGCCATGTCCAGCGTCACATGACCGGTTGTGTCATCGAACCGGCCGCGCTGGGTTGACAAACCAAGATGACTGACCGAAAAAACCGGAAAGCAATGATGAGGATCAATGGTATACGACACACTGTCCGCCATAACAGACTGACTGGCGATTGCGACTAACGCACCCATGGCCAATAATTTTTTCATACAACACTCCTCGCTATTTTGAGCGTCAACGACGCCGCAGTTGAATTTGACCACCTGCTGGTGGTCACCCACACACAGGCAACAGCATTACTCGCAAAATCTGTCGCATCAAATAACCCCTTTCCGGCCACATGCTGCGCAGCAACTGATCGCGCAATAAACATTGATGTTGAATCACTGCACCAAAATGCAATACCAACAACCCCATCAAACCATCATTCAGCAGAGCATGCACCGATTTCAGTTACTTACCCCAACGGCAAAGCCGCCAGAATCAATACTGCCATCAGCCAATGCAAGGCGATNNCCCCAACGGCAAAGCCGCCAGAATCAATATTGCCATCAGCCAATGCAGGGCGATCGCCACCAGCGTATATCGTTTCACTCGTTGTTCTCCGCCGCGCGAAAGACGGTTTCCAGTTCCAGCAGTACCTGTCGCATTTCATGCATGTGAACATCTCCCAACGGTTGCATGGCCGTTTGCATATAGGTCAATTGCGCCGGAAAAACCTCGGCAAACAACTGATTTCCCTTTTCCGTTAATTGAACGATCTGGCTGCGCCCATCCTTCTCATCTGCGACCCGTTGCACCAGACCGCGACTTTCCAACCGATCGACCACACCCGTCAGCGTGCCTTTGGTAATCAAGGTGCGCTCACCCAACTCCCGAAAGTTCATGCCTTGCGTGTTACCCAACGTGGCAATGATGTCAAATTGGCAAGCCGTTAACCCCATGGTGCGCACATGGCGATTGGAGTAATTTTCAAACGCTTGATAACTACGCGCCAACTGGCGAATCAACAATAAAAACTCAGGTTTGTTACTCATGTTTACCCCGCATGTCTATAATATAGTTCTAACAAGTACAATTTACAAGCTGTCATTCAAAAAATTTTATCGATAAAAAACCCGACGCATGCGCCGGGCAAGTCTGCATTCCCGCTGCTGTACAGGCAACTACAAACCCAGCGACTGCCACATTTCATCCACCCGCGCCCGTACAACATCGGTCATCTGGATCGGCGTGCCCCATTCGCGTGTCGTTTCGCCTTGCCATTTATTGGTGGCATCCAGGCCCATTTTTCCGCCCAAACCAGAAACCGGACTGGCGAAATCCAGATAATCTATCGGCGTATTTTCCACCAGCAAGGTATCCCGCACCGGATCCACTCGCGTGGTAATGGCCCAAATCACATCGCTCCAGTTGCGAATATCAATATCATCGTCAACCACCACAATAAATTTGGTGTACATAAACTGACGTAAAAAACTCCAGATACCAAACATGACGCGTTTGGCATGTCCCGGGTATTGCTTGCGTATGCTCACCACCGCCAAACGGTAAGAACAGCCTTCCGGTGGTAAATAAAAGTCGGCGATTTCAGGAAACTGCTTTTGTAACAATGGCACAAACACCTCATTCAGCGCCACACCCAACACGGCCGGCTCATCCGGCGGCTTGCCGGTATAGGTGCTGTGATAAATCGCGTCACGTCGCATGGTGATGCGGCGTATGGTCAACACAGGAAACTGGTCTACCTCGTTGTAATAACCGGTATGGTCGCCAAACGGTCCTTCTGGCGCCATATCGCCCGGCATGATCACGCCTTCCAGCACAATTTCGCTACTGGCCGGCACTTGCAGATCACTGTCCATGCACTGGGTGACTTCTGTGCGCGCGCCGCGCAGCAAACCGGCGAATTGATATTCTGACAACGCATCGGGCACTGGCGTCACCGCACCAAGAATGGTGGCCGGATCAGCACCTAGCGCCACCGCCACAGGAAACGGCTTGCCTGGATGACGTTGCTGAAACTCACGAAAATCCAATGCGCCGCCCCGATGCGCCAACCAGCGCATAATCACCCGATCAGGGCCAATCACCTGCTGCCGGTAAATACCCAGATTTTGCCGACTCTGATTGGGGCCGCGCGTAATCACCAACCCCCATGTAATCAACGGTGCGGCATCGCCGGGCCAGCAGGTCTGAATCGGTAACCGCGACAGATCAACATCCCGCCCTTCCCAAACCACTTCTTGGCAAGGTGCATGTCGTACTTGGTGCGGCGGCATGTTCAAAACCTGGCGTAAAACCGGCCATTGCTCCCACATCTGTTTCAAGCCACGCGGGGGCTCTGGTGAACGCAAAAACGCCAGCAATTGCCCGACTTCGCGCAAGGCCGCCACACTGTCTTGCCCCATGCCCAACGCCACTCGCTCGGGTGTGCCAAACAAATTGGTTAAAACCGGTATTGAACTGCCAACCGGCTTTTCAAACAATAATGCCGGCCCGGCTTTTTGGAGCACGCGATCGCTGATTTCCGTCATTTCCAACACCGGACTTACCGGTGTACGAATACGTTTCAGATCACCGCGCGCTTCCAACCCGGCGATAAAATCCCGCAAATCTTTAAAAATCATACTAGCCCGATCATTTCATGA
>DDOT01000179.1:6412-15960 GCA_002341815.1 Thiobacillus sp. UBA2487
AGTGAGGGCGCGCGTCAATTTATGGAATGATTGGGCTAGTCCTTGCTGGTTTGAGCCCCTGACCTTCCGACCGGCAAACGCGCACATCACCGCTCTGACCGGTGATGTCTTACCGCCACTCAGCACGCTCGAATTTTTTTTAACAGGGTCGTGGTAGAACGCTGGTAGACAAACGGGATGGACAATACCTTGCCTCCCCACGCCAATACCTCAGACGCGCCAACAATGGCCTCGGGAGCCCAATCACCACCCTTGACCAAAATATCAGGACGAACCGCGCGTATCAGGTCAAGCGGGGTGTCCTCTTCAAATGCCACCACCCTATCCACAGAACGCAACGCGGCCAACATCGCCATTCGGTCATCCAACGGATTGATTGGACGATCACTGCCCTTGTTTTGTCGCTGCACCGAGGCATCAGAATTAACCGCCACCAGTAAGGCGGCACCCAACGCCCGTGCCTGTGCAAGATAGGTTACATGCCCGCGATGCAACACATCGAAACAGCCATTGGTCATCACCAGCGGACGAGGCAAGCTTTCGAGCGCCAACGCATCTCCCGGCCCAATGATCCGGGCCTCAAAGGCCGGGTTTGGCAGCGTATTCAGGTCATTGGTAATCAAACAAGCTCACCACCCGTGCCACACCATTCGTGGCGCGCGCCACATAAACCGCATCGTCACCCTCCTTATGGGTGACAAATCCCATCAGATAAACCACTTTTTCTTCGACAACCACCTTGATGGTGGCATCAGGCACCGTTTTGGCATTGATAAACCGGGTATGAATGGTGGCCGATAAATAAACATCATCACTACGCGCCTTGAAACTCTCGGGCGGTGCAATCTGCAATTCGTTATGCAAGCCATTCAAGTCAGGCACGTCGCGCACCAATTGCTCAATCCGGCTTTTGGTGGCTTGATCCGGCACCTCGCCAGTCAACAACAACGAGCGATTATAACTATTGAAGTTAACGTGAACCTTTTGATTATCGGCGTAAACAGCACTCACCCGATTGGCAGCGCGCAACTGGATTTCCTCATCAGCCATATACGTTGCCGAGGTACGCCGGTCGGTAGCAACTGCCAGCCCGGCGCCTGCACCTGCGGCCACCAGCGGCACGCAACCGGTCAACTGTATCGCAAGCACCACTGCAAGCGTGGTGGATATCCAAAACGATTTCATTCTACCCCCAAAATAACCCGATCAATTCCATCACACAAACAATGCACAATCAGGCCATGCACCTCTTGAATCCGCGCCGTATGCTCGGATGGCACGCTGATTTGCACATCATCCGCCACCAACAACTCACCAATCAAACCACGATTGCTGCCGGTTAGCGCCAGCACCCGCATATCACGCCCGTATGCCGCCTGCACGGCCTCTACCACATTACGTGAATTTCCACTGGTTGAAATGGCGATCAGCACATCGCCGGCCTGTCCTAATGCCGCCACTTGCTTGGCATAGACCAAGCTATAGTCGTAATCGTTCGCGATGGACGTCAAAATGGAGGAATCCGTGGTTAACGCAATGGCAGCCAGTCCCGGACGTTCCATTTCAAAACGATTAACCAACTCCGCAGCAAAATGCTGGGCATCGGCAGCGGATCCGCCATTACCACAAATCAACAATTTACCACCCGCCAGCAAACAATCGCTCAACAGGCTGACGGCCCGAGCAATGTGCGGCGCCAGTTCTGTAGCGGCAGCCAGCTTGAGGCGTGCACTGCTGTTGAAGGTCTCCGCAATATGCGCAACCAAATCCATGTTGCACTCTCCCAAACGCAATGTCAGGAATTATGCCACATTTAGGCAAGCACTGATTAACCAACTAGTTCACGCGAAACGCATCGCGAATCCACACCGGTTGTGCCGCATCTCCTTCAAACAACACCACATCAAACCGGCANNGCGCTGCAAAAAGTGCTGGGCTGTCAATACCAGCCGATGCTGCTTGCGCAAATCGATACTTGCCACGGCACCACCATAATTCGCATGCCGACGCTTACGCACCTCAACAAATACCAGCATCTGTTCATCCTGCATGACCAGATCAATCTCACCCATCCGACAACGATAATTGCGCGCTACCAAGCGCAATCCGTGGCGTTCCAGCCAGTCAATCGCTGCATCCTCCCATACACTGCCATCTGCCACGGTCGGTGATTTACCTTTCTGTCACACTTGCGGGTACAATGCCATCATGCAAGATACAGGCACTCTTTTTGTTATCGCAACCCCGATCGGCAACTTGGCCGATATCAGCCATCGGGCGGTTGAAACCTTACGCAAAGTTGAGTTAGTGGCTGCCGAAGATANNCCCGCCACAGCGGGCTGCTGTTAGCCAGCCTGGGCATCTCCAAGCGCATGATCGCACTTCACCAGCACAATGAACAGAGCGCAAGCAACGTTGTCCTCAACGAATTGCGGGCCGGCAAACAGGTTGCACTGATCAGCGACGCCGGCACGCCAGCCATCAGCGATCCGGGTGCGGTGTTGGTGGCGCACGCCCATGCAGCCGGCATCCGGGTTTCTCCCATACCAGGCGCATCTGCCGCGATTGCCGCGCTCTCTGCGGCCGGCATGACAGAAGCCTCGTGGTTGTTTGTCGGTTTTTTGCCAGCCCGTCCCGCACAACGGCGTAAACAACTGGCCGACCTGTCAAATCAACCGCATGCGTTGGTGTTTTATGAAGCACCCCACCGAATCCTGGCGTGCGTTAACGATTTATATTCGACTTTGGGCAACCGTCGCATCGTGTTGGCGCGCGAACTCACCAAAATGTTTGAATCGATTCATGTCACGCAACTGGCCGATGCCGAACAATGGCTCACAGCGGACAGTCAACGTCAGCGTGGTGAATTTGTGCTGATCGTTGGCGGCGCACCCGCACAAGCCGACCATGATGAAAGTAAAATCCTGCAAGACACCCTGGCGATTTTGCTCACCGAACTTCCGGTCAGCCAAGCCGCCCAACTGGCCGCGCGCCTGACCGGTCAACGTAAAAATCATTGCTACCAAGTAGCGCTGGCCATGCAAAACCCCGGAGACACCGCCTCATGAAACACCTGACCCTGCGTCGCCCCGATGACTGGCACGTGCATTTGCGCGACGGCGAAATGCTGCAGCGCGTACTACCCGATACGGCCAAGCGCTTTGCCCGCGCCATTGTGATGCCCAACCTGAAACCACCGGTCCGCACCACCGCAGATGCACAAGCGTATCGTGAACGCATTCTGGCCGCTTTGCCCAGCGGTATGTCATTCGATCCCCTCATGACGCTATACCTGACCGACCGTACCTCGGCTGACGACATTCTGCTCGCGAAAGCCAGTGGCTGTGTGCATGGCATCAAATACTACCCGGCGGGGGCAACCACCAATTCCGATGCGGGATTAACCCGGATACAACTTGGCGATGACGCATTTGCCGCCATGCAAGCGTGTGGCATGCCATTGCTGATCCATGGTGAAGTGACGGATCCATCGGTGGATGTGTTTGATCGGGAAGCCGTTTTTATTGAGCGATACTTAATTCCGCTCATGCAGCGTTTTCCGCGCCTGAAAATCGTACTGGAACACATTACGACCCAACAAGCCGCTGATTTTGTCGCTCAAGCACCCGCCAACCTCGCCGCCACCATCACCCCGCATCACCTGCTGTATAACCGGAATGCCTTGTTTCGCGGTGGCCTGCGGCCTCATCACTATTGTCTGCCGGTTCTTAAACGCGAAACGCATCGCCTGGCCCTGTTGCGCGCAGCGACCAGCGGCAATCCCAAATTTTTTCTGGGCACAGACAGCGCCCCCCACCCGCGTCACGACAAAGAATCCGCTTGTGGTTGTGCCGGCATTTACAGCGCCCATGCCGCCATCGAGCTGTATGCCGAAGCCTTTGAACAGGCCGATGCACTCAGCCGCCTGGAAGACTTTGCCAGTCACTTTGGTGCCGATTTTTACGAATTGCCATACAATCAGGAACACATCACGCTCGTCCAACAAACCCGTCACTTGCCGGACACTTGGCCGGCTGGCGACGAAACCCTGGTTCCACTGCGCGCAGGTGAAGCCGTACACTGGCAATTAGTCGACTGATTTTTGCGGTAGAATAAACCCGATTCTGAAAATACCTGCAGGCCAACCATTGAATACAGCCAACATTCCCGCCAAATTGGTGATTGCGTCACGCGAAAGTCCGCTGGCCATGTGGCAATCGCGTCACATTGCCAGCCGTCTGATGACCCTGTACCCAACGCTTACCGTTGACATTTTAGGCATGACCACGCAAGGCGACCGGATTTTGGATGTCACATTATCCAAAATCGGCGGCAAGGGACTATTCGTCAAAGAACTCGAAAGCGCGCTGCAAGAAGGTCGGGCTGATTTTGCCGTGCATTCCATGAAAGATGTGCCGATTGAACTGCCGGACGGTTTTTGCCTGGCAGCCATCGGCGAACGGGAAAATCCGCTGGATGCCATGGTGTCCAACCACTACGCCAGTCTGGATGCCTTGCCTGCCGGTGCGTGCGTGGGCACCTCCAGTTTGCGCCGGGAAAGCCAACTGCGCGCACGTTACCCCCATCTGCGCATCGAACCCTTGCGCGGCAATGTCCAAACCCGCCTGCGCAAGCTGGATTCAGGCCAATATGATGCCATCATTCTGGCGGCTGCCGGCCTGATCAGACTGGAATTGGGTGACCGCATCCGCTGCCATTTAGCCATCACCGATTCATTGCCTGCCGTGGGTCAAGGTGCTCTCGGCATTGAATGTTTGTCCAGCCGCAAGGACCTGATCGAACTGTTGTCGCCGCTTAACCATCCGGACACTGCCGATTGCGTAACGGCCGAACGCGCCATGAGCCGCCAACTGGGTGGCAGTTGCCAAGTGCCATTAGGCGGTCACGCCACCTTGGACGACCCGCAATTAACCCTGCGCGGACTGGTGGCCGAGCCAGACGGTTCGCGTATCATCCATGCCGAAATTCAAGGCCATCGCAGCCTAGCCCGACAAATGGGGCAACAACTAGGTGAACAGCTCATACAACAAGGCGCAGACACCATACTGGCGAGACTTTCGACATGACCTACAACCTGCAAGGCAAGGGAATTCTGGTTACCCGACCGGCCCAACTGGCGGACAGCTTCTCCGAACGGATTCGTGCTGCCAATGGCCATCCGGTTCCGTTTCCGGTACTGGAAATTCTCGATACCGCCGATCCAGATCCGCTTAACCGGTTGGTAGATGCGTTGGATACGTTTGACCTGGCGATATTCATCAGCCCGACCGCTGTCAACAAGGCCATGAACCTGATTCGTTCTCGCCGCGAACTACCCGATGGATTGAAAATTGCCGCCATCGGCCAAGGCAGCCGACGCGAACTGGCACACTTCGGTGTTCAGCACATCATCGCGCCCAATCAGCGCTTTGACAGTGAGCATTTACTGGCGATGCCGGAATTACAGTCGATTGCCAACCAAAACATCATCATTTTTCGTGGCGATGGCGGACGTGAACATCTCGGTGATACGCTAACCCAGCGGGGTGCAACCGTTACCTATGCCGAATGTTACCGTCGCGGCCGACCGGATCGCGACGCCGGCATTCTGTTACGCCAATGGTCGCGCGGCGAAATCAAGGCGGTCACCATCACCAGCGCTGAAGGGCTGCACAACTTGTATGACATGGTCGGCAAGCTGGGCAGACAGTGGCTCAAATCAACGCCGGTGTTCGTCAGCCACCCCCGCATTCTTGAGGTGGCTCATGAACTCGGTTTGCAGCAAGGCATTCTCACCGACAGTGGCGACGATGGCATGATCGCCGGCATGTCGACATGGTTTCAGCAACATGGCTGATCCAGCCCAACCCGATCTGCTCGACCGATTGGGTGACAAACTCAATCCGGCACTGGTTATCGCTCTGCTGGCAATCATATTCAGCCTGTGGCAATGGTGGAACACACACACGCAACTCCACATGCTACGTCAAGAAGTGGCACGCCAACTGACCAATGACACCGTCGAGGCGCACCAAGCCAAACTGCTGGCACAACAAAGCGTCGATTCGGTACGCGATCTCACCTCACAAATCAACCAACTGCAAGCTGCCGTCAACGTTTCGCAAAGCCAGCAGCAGGCATTGCAAGCGCTGTATCGCAACATGGCAGAGAGCCGTGATGAGTGGACACTGGCCGACATTGCCCAAGTGATACAAATCGCCAACCAGCAATTGCGCATCAACGGCAACGTGAATGCAGCCATTATTGCCTTGCAAAGCGCAGATGCCCGCTTGCAGGCCCTTAACCGGCCCCAGTTTTCCGCCTTGCATCATGCATTGGGCAGCGATATTGATCATCTGCAAGCCTTGCCGCGCATCGACACCGTCGGGCTAACCGACACCTTGGACAAGCTGATGCTGGATGCGGACACCTTGCCACTGATCGATGAGCACGAAATAGTACGCACAACGCCGCAGACAGTCCCCAAACCAACCGGCATTACCCAGCGCTTCACGCTTGAATTGTGGCAAGAACTACAAGGACTGGTGCAAGTGCGTCGGCTGGACACCCCCGATACGGCTCTGTTGCTGCCGGAACAAAGTTACTTTTTACGGCAAAACCTTAAATTACGACTTCTCACCGCACGTATCGCCTTGTTTGCCCATGATGAGCAAAGCTACCAACATGACTTGCGCGCCGCCGAATCATGGCTGCGCCGCTATTTCAATGTCCGTGATGAACGCACGCAAGCGGCGTTATCCAGCCTTAACGACCTGATGCGCGCCCCCGTCAGTTTGCACATGCCCAGTCTGGAAGCCAGCCTGCAAGCCCTGCGTGCCAGCCATTTGTTGCATGACGATGGCAACTGACGCCGACACCGCCCATGAAATTGCTTCTGTGGATTATTCTCATCTTCGCCCTGGCCACCGGCTTTACACTGGCCGGCAAATACGATCCGGGTTATGTGATTTTGGTTTACCCGCCACTGCGCGTCGAACTCTCCCTCACCCTGTTCGTGCTGTTGTTATTGGCTCTGGTCGTCCTGATCAGTATATTCAGCCGTGTGGCCAATGCCACCCTCAATTTGCCTGCGCAGGCCAGCGCATTTCGACAACGCCGCCGCCTGCAAGCCGGCCAACGCGCATTGCACCAAGCCATTGCCGCGGATCTGGCAAGCCATTATGACACTGCAGAGCAAGCAGCCCGTCAGGCCATTGAACTGGAATACCAACCAAGGTTGGCCGCACTGATCGCCGCCCGGGCCGCCAGCCACCATGCACCCGAACGCCAGCAACACTGGCTGGATTTGGCCAATAAATATCCCCAAAACAACTCGATGTAAAATCGCATAAATCAATGTCGAGTTCAAATGCAGCAATTGCAACCGGATGATAATGCTATTGCTGACAGAACATCAGATAAATGCGCCGACACCACACATAATCACAAAGTTTCCGTAAGCCAATTCAATAATGGTAACATTTGCCACATACCATGGCAGGCAGCGCCCTTCGGAGACCAGCATGCGCAATAATCAACCCGTCACCGACATCGAACATGCCGTTACCCCTACCAAAGCGTTGGTTTCCGTGACCGACACCAAAGGTCAGATAACGTATTGCAATCCCTCGTTCGTTGAAATCAGCGGGTATACCCACGATGAACTGATCGGACAACCTCACAATCTGATTCGTCATCCAGATATGCCCGCTGAGGCATTTCGTGATTTGTGGGACACCGTCAGTCATGGGCACGTGTGGACGGGTGTTGTCAAAAACCGCTGTAAGAATGGTGATTTTTACTGGGTCAAAGCCAACGTAACCCCGATGCTGCACAATGATAACATTACCGGTTATCTGTCCGTGCGCTATGCGCCGACGGCCGAAGAAATCGCGACTGCGCAAGCACTTTATGCCCGGTTAAATCAAGACACCGCTCAAGGCAAATCCACAATTCGTCTGCAAGCCGGTCAACCGTTACGAACCGGATGGATTGATACCATCAAGCGAAAACTGGACACCAACCTCATTTCGCGACTGTTCGGATTGCAGATGTTGATTATCTCGCTTGTGATCTGGACAATGCACAATCAAGCCCCGATTTTGGTCACCTGGCTGCTCGCATTTCTTGGTGCGTGGCTGACCAGTCTGCAAATCTGGCGACTGACCGTTCTCCCGCTCAAAGCCGTGACCGGGCAGGCCCGGCGCTTGTCATCCGGCGATGTTTCATTTCCGATTGACCTGACCGCCACGGAGGTGGCTGGGGAAATGCAGGCAGAATTGCAACAAATGTCGGTCAACCTGCGCGCCAGTTTGAATGATATTCGCCTGCGCATGGAGGGTTTGCGCGGTGCCGTGGATGAAATTGCCATGAGCAATAAAAAACTGGCCTCACGCACGGATGCCCAGGCGGCCAGCCTGGAACAGACCGTGTCCTCAATGGAACAAATCAATAGCGCTGTGCGCCAAAATGCTGAAACCGCTCATCGTGGCAATCAAATGGCACAAACCGTGCGGGACGTTGCGCACGCCGGCAATGCCGCTGTGCAATCGGTCAGCGATACCATGAACAGTATCGTCGAATCGTCCAGCCAAATGAATAATATCGTCAAGGTTATCGAAACAGTGGCCTTTCAAACCAATCTGCTGGCATTAAATGCGGCGGTAGAAGCCGCACGCGCCGGCAGTGCCGGACGCGGCTTTGCCGTGGTCGCGGGCGAGGTACGCACATTAGCGCAACGTACCGCACAAGCGGTTGCTGAAATTCGCGAATTGATTACCGAATCGACCACGCGGATAGAAGCCGGAACCCGGCGCACCCAAGAAGCCAGTCTACGCATGCAGGACATCGTCAGTGCCGTCAATACGGTCAGCAGCACACTGGCTGAAATCAGTCGGGCAAGCGAAGAACAAAAAACAGGAATCGATCAAATCACCATAGCAGTTCGTGAACTGGATGGCATTACGCAAAAGAATGCCGGTATGGTCGAAGATGTCAGTATGTCAGCACAATTGCTTATCCGCCAGACCACAGAAGCCATTAACAGCACACGTCTGTTCAGACTTTCGCCTGATGAACAATCCCTTAGCGAACAAGATGCAAGCCACTTGAAACAACGGGCCCTGCAACAACGTCAACAGCACACCACATTTCAATTAAGCAACGCCATTGAAGCACATGCCCAATGGAAAATAAAACTGCGTAACGCACTGAACAGCCGTACCACACTCGATGTAGCAACAGTTCGCAGAGATGATGCCTGCGCACTCGGGCAATGGTTGCATGGGGAGGGTGAGCACGCTCACCACTCACATGCATCGTTCCGCACCTTGGTCAACGCGCATGCCCAATTCCATTCGGCTGCTGCCGATGTGGCAATGGCCATCAACCAGGGACATATCGCCCAAGCCCATGCCATGCTCGACGAAAACTCTCATTTTGTGGAAAGCACCAATCAGGTTGTATCCGCCATCAAAAAACTTGATCGGGACATTCATCAAAACCATATACCCGGCCCCACAACAGGTTAACCCGATCTTTTCATAAAT
>DDOT01000179.1:16053-19457 GCA_002341815.1 Thiobacillus sp. UBA2487
AATTCATGAAAAGATCGGGTTAAGAAATACCATTATCTTAGTGCCTTATCACCGGATCCCAGACCAGCCGATGTCTCTTCAGGTGCCAACATCCAACCCAACGCCAGATGTTGGTACAACTCACGGCTCAACCAGGTGCTGACCATGTTTGCCATCAACGCGACCGCCATCAAACTCAGCACCATCGAATGACCGTCCACCATTTCCATCACGATAATGGCGGATGTAATCGGTGATTGCGTTACGGCTGCCAAAAAACCGGCCATAAACATCGCAATAACCGATTGCAGGGTAACCGTATCACCAAACAATTGCGCCACATCCCAACCTAACGCTGCGCCTGCTGCCAGTGATGGTGCAAAAATTCCACCCGGAATCCCGGAATAATACGTGATCACCGTGGCTGCAAAGCGCGCCAATGGCGTGTACCATGCCAAGGACGTTTGGTCGGCCACCAGCAGAGATGTCGCTTGATAACCACTGCCAAAAGAAACGCCATGACTCAACAACCCTATTGCCGCCACCAATAATCCACAAGCCCCGGCAAACCACACGGGATGCTGTCGCCGCAAGACCCACAGCGCATGCTGGGCAGCGTCTTGTGGCCATAACAACAACCGACTAAACAAACCACCCAGCAGTCCACAACTCAAACCTGCCGTGATCAGGGGCAACACCACACTTCTGTTCATATCCGGAACAGAGATGTGGCCAAAATAATTGTAATCACCCAAAATGGCTTGCGAAATCAGACCGGAAAAAATAATGGTGCTAATCAATACACCACTGGTTCTGGTTTCAAGCCGACGTCCCAATTCTTCAATGGCAAATACAATCCCGGCCAACGGGGTATTAAACGCCGCAGCGATCCCGGCCGCACCACCTGCCAAAATCAAATCTTGCTGCCGAAGCACCCGGCTATGTGGTATCCATGCATGTACGGAATGCACGATGGATGCAGCCACCTGCACAGATGGTCCCTCGCGCCCGGCAGAAAAACCACCCAACAAAGCAAAAGCCCCCAGAATTACCTTACCGAACGCAATACGCAACGACACCAAAAAACCAACCGGCTTCCCCAGCTCGGCACGACGGGCCGCAGCAATGATTTGCGGAATACCACTGCCCTGCGTACCATTGAAAAACCGGTTCGTCAGAAACACGGTAACCATGCCAATAGCCGGCGTCAACAACAACACGGACCACCAATAACGGCGATACATATCATCAAACAGATGTAACGAAAAATCCGCCATTTTGGCAAACAAGACCACGACCAAACCGGCGAGCAGCGCGCCCCCCCACAATAACAAACGAATACGCCAGCGCGTGCTGCTAAACGGAATTCTCAACATGGGATCTGTCTCGCTACTTTATTAACATTGATCGGGCACCTGCTCATATTCATGCTTCAGACCTGTCCGCCCACGCCTTTGAATTTCTCAACAAAGGCTGCGATTTTCTGGAAAACGCTGTGCTTTTTGGTCAGGTACTGCGGGTTTAACGGGCTCATCCTGGGCAGAACAGCATTGAGTTCGGTGCCATTGTCACTGGCGAATTCCCGTTTGAGCGAGTTTGTAATATAGCGCTTTGCTGCATCTTCGTTAAGATTTTCTTCACGAATCAGTTCCTGTGCCTCGCGCTGCTGTTCCGCTTGGGCAAAGGTGAAAAAGGCATCCATCACACTGGCCTTGTCGCCAATCCGGTCCAGATCGGTCTGATTGATGAAATTCACCAGCAAGCTCTCTTTGGCGCGGTTGCCCAAGCTCCCGCGAATCACGCGACGCACTTCATCCACCAAGTCTGCTTTGATCTTGATTTTCTTGTTGTGCTCAAAAATCAGTTCCAGAATGTAATCCAGATTGATTTCTTGCGACTTGAGCAGATCCACCTCAAAAACCACGTCATCCCAGTCGATGCTGGATTTGCCTTTCTCGGCAGAAGATTGTTCACGGCGCAGCCAGTCGCGCACGTCGTTATAGGTTGAACGGTAATCCTGAATTTTCCGCTCAGCAGGGAGTGTGATGGCCTGCAGGGCGACCAGATCGTCATCGCTCAGATAATGCTGTGCTTTGAATGCTTCCACCACCACCGGATCGGTCATGTCGATGGTTTGCAATGCCTTCAGGCTGACAAATTCATCATAGTTTTGCAGAATATTCTCAACGCGCAAATACTCACCAAACAGCTTGGCGAATTCTTTTTTGTCGGCTTCTTTTTCAATGGCGGCAGGATCGGGAAAACGTTGTTCCAGTTCTGTTACCACTGCGACAAAGCCACGCCTCGCCTCGCCGGTGGTCGCATCGGTGAAGCCTTCCATGTATTCCCTGTAGCTTTTTTCCAGCACCACGTTCTTGGTGTTCTTGTCGCCGAACAGGGTAATGGCATCGATGGTTGCTTGTTCCAGATCACGAAAGGTGACGATATTACCAAAGGTTTTGGTGGCGTCAAAAATACGGTTGGTGCGTGAATAGGCTTGCATCAAGCCGTGGTAGCGCAGGTTTTTATCGACAAACAAGGTGTTCAGCGTGGGGGCATCAAAACCGGTCAAGAACATACCCACCACGATCAACAGATCGATTTCCTTGGCTTTGACCTGCTTGGCGAGATCACGGTAATAGTTTTGAAAACCATCACTATCCACGCTGAAGCTGGTTTTAAACAGGGCGTTGTAGTCCGCAATCGCCGCGCTCAAAAATGCTTTGGCGCTAGTGTTCATGGCGGACACATCAAACCCCTCATCCTGAATGTCGCCAATCGCATCCTGCTCCTCGTTGGCCGCATACGAAAAAATGGTGGCCACCCGCAACGGCCTGTCTCTGCCATTCTGCAGCGCCCGAAACGACTCGTAATACAGCTTGGCGGCGTCCACGCTGCTGACTGCAAACATGGCATTGAAGCCTTTGTTGCCCGCTTGCAGGCGGTGGGTTTTCTGCCGGAAGTTGTCCAGAATGTATTGGGTAATTTCGCGAATGCGGTCAGGGTGTAACAGCGCTTGCCTGTTTTCCGCTGCGCTCAGCTTTTTTTCGTCCTGCTCGGTCTCGATGGCGGTGAACTGCGGGCGGACATCGTTGTAATCCACCTTGAACTTCAACACTTTTTCATCGCGAATCGCGTCGGTGATCACATACGCATGCAATTCACGGCCAAACACGCTGGCCGTGGTGTCTGCGCCCAGCGCGTTTTCCGGAAAAATCGGTGTGCCGGTAAAGCCAATCTGATAAAACCGCTTGAACTTCTTTTTCAGGTTTTTCTGCGCTTCACCAAACTGGCTGCGGTGGCATTCATCAAAAATAAACACCACCTGCTTGCCGTAGACGGGCAACCCGGCCTCGCTTTTCATCAGGTTATTGAGCTTCTGGATGGTGGTGACAATGATTTTGTTGTCGTCTTTATCCAGATTG
>DDOT01000113.1 GCA_002341815.1 Thiobacillus sp. UBA2487
ATCACGCATCAAGCTAAGTAATGTCTCAGCCACCAGCAAACGGGTGTTGGGTTTATCGTCTGCCGGGATAATGTACCACGGTGCTTCAGCGCTGGATGTAGCCGCCAAACATTGTTCATACGCGTGCTGATACGGTTTCCAGTATTTTCGCTCTTCAATATCTGCCATACTCAACTTCCAGTTTTTGGCAGGCTCGTCAATGCGTTTGATAAAGCGCTTGCGCTGTTCTTCTTCCGACAAGTGCAAAAAAAACTTGAGGATGCGGGTACCGTTGCGCACCAGATGTTGTTCCATTTCAACAATCGAGCGGTAACGATCTTGCCAAAACGATCCGCCGCTAAGGGCATCTGCCGGCAAGCCTTGTGCGTGCAGCATTTCTGGATGCACACGCACAATCAACACCTCTTCATAGTAGGATCGGTTAAAAATGCCGATGTGCCCGCGTTCTGGCAACGCTCGCGTGGTGCGCCACAAAAAATCATGTGCGAGTTCGGCTTCGCTGGGGTGTTTGAAGCTGTGTACCTGACAACCCTGTGGATTCACTCCGGACATGACGTGGCGGATAGTGCCATCTTTACCGGCAGCATCCATTGCCTGAAAGATCATTAAAATAGCATATTGTCCAGCCGCGTAATGTACTTCCTGCAAACGGGACAGCTCTTCCACCTGCGCTTCCAGCATTTGCTGATAATCGGCTTTTGAGCCATAAACCGGGGCAACCATGGTCGGCCAGTCATTCAGCGCGATGGTTTGGCCGGGTTTGACGCGATATTGGTGAATATTGTGCTTCATCCTGTTTCCTTGTTGGCGTAAAATCCCATGCGTCTGGCCGGCATCATGTCGGTGACTTGTTACCAAATCAGCCGCAACAACGTGGCTAATCAGCAGGGGATGCGGTTACCGATGAACCGAGTGCCTTACTGCTATTATCTATCCCGCCATGATGATTTGGCGCTGGTTTCTGCGGACGGCGTGTATTCAATGCTTCAAAACCGGCCACCACATCAAACAATTCTTCATCAATGCTTTCCTGGCGCAATTGGTTCCATTGCGTGCGAAACACATGCAACATCTCATCGATATTTCGGTCTGCGCGTTGCATAGCCGCCAAACGGCTGGCATTTTCGCTGGCCAGCGAGTGGGCGCATGCCCGATAACACGACACAAACAAATACTCTCGTATCAATGCGCCCAAGGTTTTTATGGTATCGCCCATGACTTCCGGCACGCATGCATCTGGCCATGGCATTGCCAGCAGATCGCGACGCCAACCGGCATCAAACGGCAAGATACGCTGTGCCACCGGATGATACAGTTCGCCACCCGCAGGTTGGTGATGGATGACCCACAAAGGCTGGTCCGGGTACTGTTTTAACCAAGCCGACACATCGGCCAACAAATTGCCCACTAATCCGGTAATAGCTGCCGTTGACGATGGCACCGGCCATAATCTTCCGATGGTCATCCCCGCATCCCGAATGCGATAAGCCAGGCGTTCACCCACCACCCAAAATACCGGCGATGACGCGTCAGCCAATTCACGCAAGGCGAAATTGGCCAATTCGTCATTAAACTGCCCTACCAAGCCCTGGTCGGTGCCAAACAAAATGACCCCAGTGGCGGTGGCAGGCTGAGCCAACCGGGACTGCATCTGCTGCCGATGCAAGCTCACGTGCAAACCGGCTTTAACTGCCGTTTCATACACATCCAGCGAACGTACCGCTTGCTCAAAACGCGTGATATTGCTGGCTGCAATGGCTTTCATGGTTCGCACCACCTGCTTCAGCTCGCTGGCGCTGCCGATTTTGCGATGCAAACCATCCAGACTCTCGCTCATGCAACCGGCCCCGGCAATTGCAGCACCCGAGCCACCATCGTCAAGATGTATTGGCGATCCGTATCGGCCAAACCATGTTCGCCCGACAAACGTTCTATCATTTCAGTATCCAAGGTTGCTGCGGCTTCACGCACCTTACGTTCAGCCTCCGACATCGCCTCCAGCTCGATGGCATCAAACAGCCCTGCGGTGAGGGCCAGCAGTACCGCCACCTGTCCAGCCAATGGCACGGGATCTAACTCATTTTGCTTCAGGCAGGCCCGAATCCGTTGCCCGTGCCGGATAATGGCTTTGCTGACGTCATCCAATCGGGCACCAAACCGTGCAAAGCTTTCTAATTCTTCAAACTGGGCATATCCCAATTTGAGAGCGGCTGCTACCGCGCGATACGCTGCACGCTGAGCCTGTCCGCCCACCCGCGATACCGATTTACCGACATCCACTGCCGGCATCACCCCCAACTCAAACAAATCGGGTGAGAGATAAATCTGCCCATCGGTAATGGAAATCAAGTTGGTGGGAATATAAGCCGACATATTTTGCGCCTCGGTTTCCACGATCGGCAATGCGGTCAGCGAACCGCCACCAAACGCCGGTCGCAAGCGGGTTGCGCGCTCCAACAAACGTGAGTGGATGTAAAAAATATCACCGGGAAACGCCTCTCGACCCGGCGGACGACGCAGCAACAAAGACAGCTCGCGATACGCCCGTGCGTGATTGGTTAAATCGTCATACACCACCAGCACATCATGCCCCTGCGACATAAACCACTCGGCAATACTGGTCGCCGCATAGGGCGCTATCCACGACAAGCCGGGCGCTTCATTGCCGGCGCTTACCACGGCCACACTCCACGCCATGGCACCGCCCTCACGCAACGCATTCACCACTCGCGCCACGCTGGATGCACGTTGTCCGATCGCGCAATACACACAAATCACGTTTTGCCCGCGCTGATTCAACATGGCATCGAGCGCCAACGCCGTTTTTCCGGTTTGCCTGTCACCCAATATCAATTCACGCTGCCCACGCCCAACCGGAATCAGGGCATCAATCACCTTGATGCCGGTTTGCAATGGCACCGTTACCGGCAAGCGATGCATGATCGGTGGCGCAGGCCGTTCAATGGGCCAACGTTCGGTACACGATACATCACCCAATTCATCCATCGGCTGACCCAGCGAATTAACCACGCGACCGAGCAAGCCCTGTCCAACCGGAATATCCATCACGCGACCGGTACGTTTGACCGGATCGCCAACCTGCAAATAACGGGCCTCTCCCAACAAGATCACACCGATGGCGTCTTCATCCAGACTAAAGGCAATGCCGTACAACCCTTGCGGAAACTGCAACATTTCTTCAAATCCGATGCCCGGCAAGCCACTCACCGTTACAATCCCGCTGGCAATTCCGATCACTTGACCTGCTTCTTGCCAAATTTGTTCGGCCGGATTGACGGTGGCACGGTTTTGCGCCAAACCGGAAAACACCTGATCCAACTTGTCTTTTAATGCTTCAGCCACCACTCACTCCTGTGTCAACCGCTATTAACCCGATCATTTCACGAATTCGCGTGATGATCACGCAGGATGTTGTTNNACGCAGGATGCCGCCCGCCACGTCAATCGGTTTGGCAATTTGTTGTTGCAACGCTTGCAAATAATCGGCTGCATTCCATGCCAGTCGATACCCGCCCACCCGTAGCTCCAAACCGCACAACAAATCGGCCAACTGCTGAAACTGCACTACGCCGGACGCAGGCCAATGCCGATGGATACCGGCTGTTAATTTCTCTCGCACCTGATCCGACAAAGCGAACGTTGACACAATGGTCCATGCCTCGCCATCTGGCAATACAACCTGCCCGGCATCCGGCAAGCGCGCGAGCAGTTGTTCAGCCATCAGGTTTTCCAATTGCGCATTAGCCAAATCACGCACCAACTTATCGGTGACGGCATACACTTCGCCGATCGTCTTTTGCACCAAATCCTGCTGTAAGCGTTGATATTCTGCTGCGATCGACTGACGGGACTGCGCTTGCATTGCCAACAACTCCCGCCGGGCGGCATCCAGCCAACGCTGGCGCTCGGCGCGTGCGTCAGCCATGGCATCTTCCAATAACTGTTGTCGCTGTCGTTCGAATTCGGCACGGGCATCCGCCAACTGACGGGCTTCGATTTCCGCTTGTTTTCGTGCTTGCCCGGCGGCATCGCGTTCAGCCTGCAAGCCCTTTTCCCGTGCGGCAATCGCATTCAGTACCGGTCGATACAGAAAACGCCGCAGCAGCCACATCAACACCAAAAAATTGACCAGCTGGGCAAACACCGTAAACCAGTCGATCAACATATCAATGTACGCCGGCTGCTTTCAGGGCATGGTTCCAAAACGGATTGGCAAACAATAAAATCATCGATACCACAAAACTGTAAATGGCAACCGACTCAATCATCGCCAACCCGACAAACAAGGTGCGGGTAATCACGCTGGCAGAGTCAGGCTGCTGCGCCAAGGCGGTCAAGGCCGACGCCACCGCCAAACCCTCGCCGATACCTGGTCCGATACTGCCAATCCCGATCGCCAGTCCGCTGGTGATAATCGAAGCCGCTGCAATGATGGTTGTACTGTCCATTATGAGTCCTCGTTGGTACCGTTCAAATTATTGACATCCGGATTGTTGGCGCCGGTCGCCGCCGCAATATACACCGTCGCCAAAATGGTAAATATATACGCCTGCACCATCCCGGTTAACAGCCCCAACAGCTTCATTACCACCGGAAACAGAAACGGTGTCACCACCAGCAAAATGGCGATAATCATGCCATCCCCCATCATATTGCCGAACAGGCGCATGGCCAGCGCCAGGGTGCGTGTTAGCTCACTGATCACGTTAAACGGTAACATGATCGGGGTCGGATCAAGATAGTCGCGCAAGTAATGTTTCAAGCCGACCGACCGAATACCATACAACGGAACCGCCACAAACACGCAAAGTGCCAATGCAGCCGTGGTTGATAATGAACCGGTCGGTGGTTCAAAGCCGGGGATAACGCTAACCAGATTTGCGCTGGCAATAAACAAAAACAGCGTGGCGATAAAGGTAAAATACCGGTCTGGTTGGCGCAACCCCGCTTCGCGCAGTTGGTCGTGAATCAACACCATCAGCCATTCCAGCAAACTGCGCCAATGTTGCCAACGCACGGGCCGGTCCGGGTCAGTCAATCCGCGCGTGGCCAAATGAGCGCCCAAGGTCAGCAATGCCATCAACAGCCATGTGTCAACAATCGTCACATTCAACTTGAGCCAACCATATTGCCAGAGAATAATTTGATCGCCACTTAAGTGCATCACAACGCCTCATGCGAGGATGGCAATGCGCGCCGACTGATCACCCGCACGGCCAACTGAGCCGCCATAAACCCCACCGTTGCAGCCAACCACCGTCGAACATCGTCCCCAGCCACCCACCACAGGGTCAGCACGGCCAATCCCGTGCGGACAAACCAACTGGCGATAAACAAAAGGGCCGGTCTTTCAGACTGCATGCCTTGTCGGACTGTCCACCACAGCGCAGCAAAAAAAACCGCCCCCGTCAGCACCCCCACCAAGAACGGCCATGCAAATAACAAAAAACCTGTTAAATCAATCATTTTGCTTGATCACCCCATGTTGCACGATCCAGCGCCACGCGTTCCAGATGCCGATCACCAAACCCAATAGCAGCAAACTCAAGGTCCACGATATTCCACCTGACGACCGCGCATCCAGCCAACGCCCTAACCAAGCCAACAGCAACACCGGCACCACCACCAACCAACCTATCATGCCCATATAGCCGAGTCCGGCCAACACATTAAACTGGTCTTTTTTAGCCTGTTTGCGCCGAATGCTGGTTGCCACACCCTTGGTCATGGCGTCAATCCGAGACTTTTCATACATGACCGATCTTTCTGAACTGGCGGATAAACCCGCTTTCCAATCGGGCCAACACCGCTCTGGCCTGCCGTTCTTCATCATCCAATCCCGCCAGCATTTGGCTGAGCGATGTTTGCAAGGTGGCCAACTCATCACCGGCTACCGCATGCCGGACCGCAACCGTTACTTTGTCCGCCACTTTAACCAATACCCCATCATCCACAGCGACATGATGCACCATTCCTGCGCCATCTTCCCATTCCAACACGCCGGGAACCAAGGCTGCTGTGCAATCCAGTCGATGCGGCAAAATTCCGAAACTGCCGCTTACCGTTTCCACCACCACCCTGCGCACTCCGGTTTGGTCCAACAACAACTCGCCAGGAACAGTCACTTGCAGCCTCATACAACCGTCTCTGCCGGTCGTTGCGCTTCATCGATACTACCGATCATATATAAAGCACTTTCGGGCCAATCACTGAACTCGTCATTCAAGATACGCTCACAACCGTGCAGCGCGTCTTCCAAACTCACCAAACGGCCCGCCATGCCGCTGAACTGACCTGTGGTAAAAAACGGCTGNNNNCGGGTAAGAAAACGTTCCAGGCGCCGTGCCCGTGCCACAATTTTGCGATCTTCCGGTGACAACTGTTCAAGCCCAAGCATGGCAATAATATCTTTCAATGCTTCGTATTGCGCCAGTGTACGCCGGATTTCTTGCGAAATCCGGTAATGTCGCTCGCCTATGACACTTGGCGTGGCCAAACGCGAACTGGATTGCAAAGGATCAACCGCAGGATAAAGTCCCTCACTGGCGCGCCGTCGCGACAACACAATCGACGCAGATAAATGGGAAAAGGTGTGCACGGCGGCCGGGTCGGTAAAATCGTCGGCGGGCACATACACAGCTTGGATAGAGGTGATTGCACCGTGCTCGGTATCGGCAATCCGTTCTTCCAACCCGGCCAATTCAGTCGCCAAACTGGGTTGATAACCCAGTCTTGACGGCATTTGTCCCATCATGCCGGAGATTTCCGAACCGGCTTGCACAAACCGGAAGATATTGTCGATCAACAACAGTACATCCCGATGCTGATCGTCGCGGAAAAATTCGGCCATGGTTAATGCGGCATGACCAATACGAAAACGACTGCCCGGCGGCTCATTCATTTGTCCGTACAACATCACCATGTGCGGCAAAACCCCTGCCGTTTGCATATCCCGGTATAACTCTTCCCCTTCGCGACAGCGTTCACCAATCCCGCAAAAAATACTGACCCCTTGATGCTGTCCGAGCATGTTATGGATCATCTCGGTTAACAAAACCGTTTTACCGACACCCGCACCGCCAAACAAACCTGCCTTGCCGCCCCGCTCCAGCGGCGTCAGAACATCAATGACCTTGATACCGGTTTCAAATACGCCACTTTGACCGGTGCGCCGGGCAAATGCCGGTGGCGCAGCATGCACCGATCGCCATTCGACGTTATCCGGTTGCGGCTTCAGATCAATCGCCTGACCAAACACATCAAACATGCGCCCCAGTACGGCATCCCCCACCGGTGCCTGCAAGGTTGCCCCCGTATCCACCACCGGTGAGCCACGCGCCAAACCCTGAACAGGGGTCATGGCCACACCGCGTACATGACGCGCATCCAATTGCATCAAGACTTCAATGGCTATCGACTCTTGTGGTCCTGCCCGCAGCAAACTCAATACCGACGGCAACCGCTCGGCAAACGCAATGTCTACCACGCTGCCGCGCACGGCGGTAACCTTACCCATGTTTTTTGCGAGTGGCGGTGCGGTCAACACCGCCGGATTGTCAGCCATTCAGTCACCTCTATCAGTAAAGCAGGTTGGTCGACATAATTAAGATTAGTGCAAAGCATAGGCAAACTCATGTTTGTCTAGCCCGATCCTTATTTTGTTGCAGGGTGACATTTTATAAAACGTGGCGTAGTGATTCATGCGCCCAATTGAATTAATACGCCCAATTGAATAATATTTC
>DDOT01000087.1:0-5096 GCA_002341815.1 Thiobacillus sp. UBA2487
GCTACTATTCGTGCTGGCAATCAGTACCGCCTTTGTCCGTATGGTCCAGAAGCAAGCCATCCACTTGCCGAAACCCTGAGGTAAATACGCTTGAACACGTCTGAGCTGGGAAAAATGTTGAGTATGGCAGCGTTGACGCCATCGACTGTCATGCACGCCAAGTTTGGGCAACAGAATGTAGATGTTGATCTTTTTCGCATGCTGGCAAAGGCTGGCCGTCCTGCAACCCGATTAATCTGATTTTTACCGAACATGCCCTACCGACAATACGACCATCCATCTATCGCTTTAGCGCGCAGTTTAACCGGGCCTCTAACCGTTTTTTTCGGACTGTTCATCGCTGCAGCCATCAACCAGAGGCCATTCACCAGTAATCTGCTTATTTTGGGAATCCTCGCATTTTTGTTGTCAGGTGAGTTGTTTGACAGATTTCCTTTGTTTTGCACCCGATCGGAACACAAAACCTGTTCGCAAAAAAACCAACGCGTGCATCTGCTAACTGCATGGGGATTAACGTTAACTCTTCTCGGGCTATTGGGGATGGTTACGCAAACCATCGCATTGTTTCCGCCACCTTTGGTGATCACCTGGGGTCTGCTTGTACTGATTTTTCTATTGGCCGGCCATGCTTATCTTAATTACCAAATAGAAACGTTACGTTGCACACAATACATTCGCAAGGCGATCATTGTTGGGGCCAATCCGCTGGGCTATCAATTGGCTACCCGCATCCATCAACAGCGCAACTTGCTAATTCAGGTGGAAGCGTTTTTTGATGATCGACGCGATGCGCGCAGCGAACCCGCCCTGTTAGATGTGATCACGGGGAATTTTTGTGATGTAATCCATTATGTCAATCAATTCAGCATCGACCTCGTGTTTATTGCGTTGCCCGTCATGGACAATCCGCGCATAGTTAACCTGGTGAATTCGCTCCGCAACAGCACGGCATCGATTTACTTTGTGCCGGACATCTTCATTTTTGATCTGGTTCAACCCCATCTGGACTCCATGAACGGCATTCCAGTGATAGGTATATTAGAATCGCCTGTGTTGGGCATCAACGCGGTCCACAAACGGGTATTCGATGTGGTGATGGCATTGATCATGCTAATATTTGTATCCCCTGTGCTCGTAGTGGTCTCCATAGGTGTCAAACTGTCCTCACCCGGTCCGGTGTTCTTCAAGCAGCGGCGCTATGGCATTGATGGTAAAGAGATATTTGTTTATAAGTTCCGTTCGATGCGCGGAACAGAGAATGATGGTTGTGTCATTCAGGCCAAGCGGAATGATGCGCGCGTTACGCCGTTCGGCGCTTTTATGCGGCGCACTTCCATAGACGAGTTACCGCAACTAATCAATGTGATAAAAGGGGAAATGAGCATCGTTGGACCGCGACCGCATGCAATAGCGCACAACGAGCATTATCGCAAGTTGATTGAGGGTTACATGTGGCGACACAAAGTCAAGCCCGGTATTACCGGTTTGGCGCAAATCAACGGGTTTCGAGGTGAAACCGACACCCTTGAAAAAATGCAGGGACGTGTTGATCATGATATTGCATATCTTAAAAACTGGTCATTGTGGCTCGACATGAAAATTGTTTTGAAAACCATTAAGCTCGTTCTGTATGATCGAAACGCGTACTAAGCGGCACTTGGTTATAATGCGGTTATCTGGAATCATATTGTGTTCAATCGGGCTGGCCGTGGTGTCAACCTTAATAAATCGGGGAGCAGCAACGCTGCCAGTTTATGAATGACACGTTACGAATTGTAAAACATGGTTGCAAGGGGTGGGCGTTGTGGGGAATGTGTTGGATAATGTCGTATTGCAATTTTTAGTGGTCATGAAAAAATGAACATACTGCATGCGGGCGATTGGTTGAAATATGTACGTTTGCTGGTGTTGGCCGGGCAAATTTTACTGTCGTTCAATGTCTTCGCAGATGGGCAAGGTGCTCAGGCGATGAGCGTACCTGCGCCAGTTGTTGTGGCGGATTCAGGTGCCCAAACCTATCATATCCTGCCAGGCGATGCGCTTGATATTGCCGTGTGGGGAGAGCCTTCTTTGCAGCTAAAGCAGGTGCGTGTTTTGCCCGATGGCAGCCTCTCTTATCCGCTGGCAGGGAGGATAGTGGTGGAAGGGCTTGATACCACGCAGGTTGAAGCGATATTGACTCAAAAGCTGGGTCAGTATTTAAAATCGCCTTGGGTGACGGTGATGGTCAGCGAAACATATGGCAATGTGGCTTATGTGCTGGGAAAAATTGAAAAACCAGGGCCGGTGGCCTTGAATCGCCCGATGACGGTATTGCAGGTGCTCAGTGTGGCTGGCGCGTTTAATAAATTTGCCGATACAACCGCAATTCGACTGTTGCGTGAGACACCAACAGGGCGTCAAGTGATGACAATTGATTATGATGAGATGGCTAAAGGGCGTCAGTTGGATAACGATATCGATGTTGAAGCGGGGGATACTATTTTGGTGCCGTGACAGGCTGACTGACGAGAATTGATATGAAATCAGTGGGTTGTCTGGTAGGGTGCGTGGCTGTCTTGCTATCCCCAAAAGCCGATGCGGATGTATGGGATGTGGGCGTTACGGATAGCACCTACATGCAAATATACAGCAATCCGTTATATACGAATACGAATGCACAGTCAGTCACCGTAGAAGGCAATACACCGACAATTTGGGTGGATACGCAAAGAGGGCCATATTCATTTCAAGCATTGGCCTCCCTGAATTTGTTGCACAGTAGTGACCCTCAGGCGCTGGTCAACCGAGTGGATCCGAATGTGTCGCTAACGGCAGGGNNAAGGTCGAGGCTGAATCTGACGTTGGACTATAATTTAACCACTACGCTACCGGTTGCAACATCACCAGTCCCCGTCTATCAACCGTCCGGGCAATCGTTGCCGCTCGGTAGTTCAGCAGGGCAAACCAGTCAAGGTGCTGGTTCGCAGCAACAAACAGGCTCAACAGCTTATATCGCGCAAGATGCAACGCAAATTACCCGCACATTGATCATGGATTGGCAATTCGATATCAACGAGCGTTGGTCAAGTGACGTAAAAATGACCACATCATCCGTAACAATCAATCAAGCAGGGTTGCCCGCCAGCCAAACGTCGATTCCCTCATTATATTCATACACGCAAAACGTAGGGGTGTTTACATTAACCCGAGCGTGGACACCGGTTTTCGCGACCTATTTGCAGGTGCTGTTGGGGCAGATGCGTGTTAACGGACAGTCTGGCCAGGATGCCTGGCAATCTGCGCTGGTAGGTGCTAAATGGGAGATTAACGATAACTGGTCAATGGAAAGTAATGTAGGAATGACCAATGTGCAAAATGGAGTTTTTATGCCGGGATATTACCCTGCGCAACCATCGGCTGGGACACTCGGATTCAACGATATGGTGTTGTTGCAATGGCAAAACGAAAGAAACTGGTTGTCTGGGGAAAATCAAAAAACCTATCTTGGTAGTTCTTACGGTGGGGTTGGTCAGATAGATACGACCTCGGTAGATTATCGCCACCAATTTACTGAAAGATGCTCGGGTGGTTTTGATGAAACATGGAATACGACAAATGCAACATACTTTCAATCAACCCAAAGGGTAAGTGATATTTGGCTGTCGCAAGAATTGTCTCCACATGCCGATGTCAGGTTGCTAATGCAACATATTGATTTTGGGATGCCCGGAATAGGTATGATGGGTAATAATGTGGTTGGTATTACGCTGAATTATACCAATCAATGATAAAGGGGTATGTAGAGTGACACAAGTGGGTTTAACGCTGGCTGATTATCTGGGAATGTGGCGTCGACATTTCTTGTTGAGTGTGGGTGTTGTGGTGTTTGGCAGTTTGGCTGCCTTATTGCTGGCTGTAAAATTACCGGGTGTCTACGAATCAACAACAATCATTCAGGTGGATGAGCAAACGCCTGAGAGTGCATTAAACGGGAACAACAGCGATAACTATGCCGATGCCGTCATTGATCGTGTGCGGCAACGCGTTCTTACGCGAGACAACATTCTGGATATAGCGCGACGTTATCAACTATATGGTGCAGACCAAAAAGCCAGCGCTAGTGATGTAATGGTTGCCTTTAATAAAGATGTGTCAGTTGATTTGATACACGCCAGTGGACCGCATACCCAGGATGGGGCGATCGCGTTTACCGTTTCATTTCGCGGCAAAAACTCGTGGGCAGTTTATAAAGTAGATAGTGAACTGACAACGTTATTCCTGAATGAAAATATGAGTCTCGGTAATGAGCAGGCTAACACAACGAACCAGTATTTAGCAGACCAGGCGAAGGCAATAAAAGACCGGATAGATGAGATTGGGCAAAAAATACTCGTATTTAAAGAGCAAAACAAAGAATCTTTGCCGGAAAATAAAGAACAGCTATTGGCAATCTACTCCGCAACTGATTATGATTTGCGGGAAATCGAAACGGATCGCGCGCAAGCAGAAAACTCATTGAGCTTGTTGCAAGTGATGACCAAAACGGCAGCTTCAAATAATTCGAACGGCCAATTAGCCACAGACCCTAACTCAGAACTTGATTCGCTCAAAGCGCAATATGCCAAATTGCAGGCGACGTATAGTGAATCGCATCCCACAATGGTGTTGTTGCGTCAGCAAATGGAGGCGTTATCGCAAGAAGTTAAGCATGCCGTGAAAAAGCCGTCACAGGACGACCAAAATAAATATGGGGTTGAACAGTATCAAAGGCGTCTGGTTGACCTGGATCATCAACGCACGGAATTGATGGCCAGGAAGGACGCTATCAGTGAGCAACTGTTGAGAATGCCGGAAGTCGGGCAGCAAGAGGCTGAAATGGAGCTGGAATATGACGCACTGAAGAAAAAATACGCTTCAATAAAAGAGAAGCAATTTCATACGCAATTGGCAGTGAATGCGCAAGGTAATGATCAGGGCGAAATGTTTACACTGGTGCAGCCAGCTATGCAAACCGACAAGCCGATCAAACCCAATCGGTTGATGGTGCTGGTAGGTGGGATTGCTGGATCAGTTGTGTTGGCTATTCTGTTGATCGTTTGGCAGGAAACCAAGGG
>DDOT01000087.1:5115-12493 GCA_002341815.1 Thiobacillus sp. UBA2487
GTTGGGTGTGGCGGCGATCGCCAGTCTGACCGGTATGATGCCACTGGTGGTGATCCCTGAAATTGAATCATACGACAAAATCTTGCAGCGCAATAGGGTGCTAAAACAAGGGTTTTTATGGCTGATGGCCTGTTTAGTGGTGTTTCTGTTGCTGACGCAATTCTTCATAATGCCGTTACCAGACATGGTCAGTAAATTGCGCCATTTTTCGACCGTTCCAATGCGAGGCACATATGCAAAATGAACCTGCTGGATGGAAGAAATGGCTTAAACTTTTAGTGCCTTCACGAGAAGAAGTTGCTGCTGAAAAATCAAGACGGACTAATGAAGAACAACCAAAATATCAACAGGTGAAGGACGAAAAAGTTTTATTTATGCGTGATGATGAAAATCTGTCTATCGAGTATACGCAAACACGTGTTGTGAATGCCAATAAATACATTTGGCGCAAAAATAAAATATTTGCATGGGATAAATCGCACAAACTGACAGCTTCGGTTGATATGCTGCGTACATTGGTCATGAAGAAAATGGAAACGAATGGCTGGCGCAGCTTGGCGGTGGTGGCGCCAAATTCGGGCGCAGGATGCACGGTGATGTCGATCAATCTGGCGATGAGTATGGCTGAAAATCCTAACAAAAGCGTTATGCTGATCGATCTAGATCTCCGTCAACCTCAGGTGGCTGAAAAATTGGGGCTGCCATTTTATAAGGATGGTGTGCTGGAATACTTGTCAGGTGGGGCGCCTTTGATGAATATACTGGTTAATCCCGGTTTGCCGAGATTGGTTGTGGCGCCTGTGTATAAAGCCATCGAATATTCAGCAGAAATTCTGTCGCAGAAAATAGTGGCGAATATGCTTATGGAAATACGCGATCGCTATACGGATCGAATCGTGCTACTCAATGTGCCGCCGTTGTTATCATCAGATGATGCCCTGATAGTATTACAGAATGTGGATTGTGCGCTCTTGGTGCTGGGCGATGGCGAGCACTCGGCTGAAGGAATTGAAAATTCCATGCGTATGCTTGGCGATATACCGTTGGTGGGTATGATGGTTAATCGGGCCAAGTCGATTCATAGTCGTGTTGTCGAGTGAAGCAGAATGAGCCGTAAACGTGACTGTGATTTGACGTAAACCGATGAATAAACATTTCTTTGAAAAAAAATGGCTGCTCCTGCTCACATTGACGATAGTAATGGGCGCCGGATGTACGTCACGGCAAACGCAAATTGAGCGTGGATTACAACAAGCCTACGCAGACGTTAAGGCAGGCAAAGACGATCTGGCGGCCATTCAGTATCGGCAGGTCATTAAAAAAGACCCGGCAAATATACAAGCATATGCGGGTTTGTATCAACTAGCTGAATACAATGGCGATTTGCCGGAAATGCTGCGCAACACACAAAAGCTGGAAGAATTACTGCCAAAGGATGTTTCCGTTAAGTTAAGGCTGGGGCGTTTGTACGCGCTGGCGGGTATGCCGGAGCGATCGGCTGACATCTTGACGCAACTGCAAAAAAAGATAGGCACTACCCCGGATATTCTGACGTTGCAGGCAATGCTGCAATTGGAAGAAAAAAATATGCAAGCAGCACGAACGTCGGCATCCCAAGCCGTTGCCAAGGATACAAAACAAGCAGGTGCTTATGCGGTTCTGGCAAAAATAAGTCAATACGAGTCTGATTATCCCACTGCGCTAAAATACGCAGATTTAGGTTTGGCATGTGCCAAGAACGATGAATTTCTGAGGTTTCTGAAGTTGGATATCTTGCGATCCATGGGGAATAGCAAACAGGAAATTGAATTGGCAACCGCGATCGCAAAAACACATCCCACCAATTTTGCGCTTAATAATTTTTTGGTAATGCAGCTAACCCAAGATCATTTACTGGATTCAGCCGAACTCATATTGCGGAACGTAACTACCGCACTACCCTACGATGTCAATCACCAGATAACACTAATTGACTGGTTGACGAAAAATCGAAGCATGTCGGCGGCAGAACAACAGGCGCGGCAAGATATTACCCAAGGTCATGCGGATGCACCCGTTGAATTTGCGCTGGCCGCTATTTTGTATAATCAACAAAAATACGCGGATGCTGAAAAAATATTGCAGAACATTGTGGCGCATGCATCCGACGATGTTGATCGATTGGCGGCCGAGTCCAAGCTGGCGCAGATTTATATGCTTCAGGGGAAACGGGATGTAGCGCAACAGTTGGTAACGAAGGTGCTGAAGGATGATCCGCAGCAACCGGATGCGCTGATGTTGCGGGCAGGTTTTTACATGAACGCGAAACAATACGATTCTGCTATCGCCGATCTGCGCGTGATCACCACACAAAAACCGGACATGTTTCAAGCTTGGTTAATGTTGGCGCAGGCGTATTCGATGACGACAAACAGCGATCTGGCAATAGAAAGTCTGCGCAAAGCCTATAAAGTATCAAATGGAGCGCCGCAGATTGCGATGGTATTGCAATCCTATTTGCTGCGTATGAATAAGACGGCTGAGGCACAAAGTATCGTTCAAGATTTGTCCTCACAACCGTTAGGCGATGTATCGGATTTGACCATGCTGGCCCAAATGCAAATGGCATCGAAAGATGACGATGCGGCGCGTGAAACCGTCAACAAAATAGCCGCACTGAAAGATGCGGGCCCGATACCGGCGTTGTTGACAGCGCAAATTGAATTGCAAACCCAGCAACTTGCCGCTGCGGTGAACACGTTAATGTTGGCAAATAAACAATTTCCTGCCGACAGGCGGGTGGCAGAGTTGTTGGCCAATGCCCTGCTCGCTTCGCATGACGTGGTGAAAGCGGAACAGGTGATCAATGAGTTGTTAAAACAGCAAGCTGACAATGGCACGGCATGGTTGCTTCAATCACAAGCGCTGTGGATGAATCATGACGTGCCTGGTGTTATTCTTGCCTTGCAAAACGCCATAAAAGCCCAACCGAATGTACCCATCGGATATCAACGGTTGGGTGCTGTCTATCTGCAGACACACCAGAATCAACTGGCCGCCGACACCGTTCAGCAGGGATTGGTTATGAATCCGAATGACATTAACCTTCTGTTTTTACAGGCTGAAATAGATGATAAAAACAATCTGGCGCAGGCGATTATTGATTATGAAGGTATATTGAAGATGCAACCCGATAATCTGAATGTGGTGAATAACCTGGTCTACGATCTTGATCGGAAAGGCGATGCTGTATCAAAACAACGGGCGTGGCAATACGCGACTGCGTTGCAGGGTAATAACAACCCTAACTATCAAGATACATACGGCTGGGCGGCTTTTCAGGCTGGGCACATGGCAGAAGCTGATCATTATCTGCGTGCTGCATTGCAGGCCATGCCGGATAATATTGAAATAAAGCAACATTTAGACGTTGAACGAAATGTGCAGAGAGGCGCTGTACCGCATTAATCAGCACGTCCCCCGGGTATGGCGTTGCGATAATTTTGCATGGTCAGCACGGTAACATCGGGTTACAATGCGCCATTTAAGCAGTCTGGAATATTAAGAATGCAATCTCACATTGCGGTGGATCTTGATGGCTCGCTGCTGAAAACGGATATGCTGATTGAGACGGCTAATCAGTTGCTCGGTAAGCATCCTGCATCAGTCTTTACTTTGGCGAGTTGGTTGGTCCAAGGTCGAAGCCGGTTTAAAAGCCGGCTCGCGCAGGCAACCGAAATTGACCCTGCCTTGTTGCCCTATCATGAGCCTCTGCTGGCTTGGTTGCGCGAACAGAAGGCGCAAGGGGCGTGTCTGGTGCTGGCTACGGCGTCAAATGAGCGGATCGCTACACGCATTGCGGCTTATTTGGGATTGTTTGATGAGGTCTTGGCATCTACCGACACCGTTAATCTAAAGGCTGAGCGCAAACGGGATGCGCTGGTTGAGCGTTTTGGTGAAAAAGGGTTTGTGTATGTGGGTAACGATGCACCCGATTTAGTGGTCTGGCAGGCGGCATCGGCTGCTGTGGTGGTGAGTGATTCGACTGACTTGATCGCCAAGACAGGGCAATTGACCACCGTGTTACAGGTATTTGCCACTGGCAGGCCATCTTTGCTGCGCTCGTTGCTCAAGGCGATGCGCCCACATCAGTGGATGAAAAACCTGTTGGTGTTTGTGCCTTTATTGGCCGCGCATGAATACGGCAACGGGCACTTGATTGCGCTTGATCTGTTGGCATTTTTAGCCTTCGGCCTCACTGCTTCCAGTGTGTATTTGCTGAACGATCTGGTGGATGTGATGGATGACCGTCATCACCCACGCAAACGTAGCCGGCCATTTGCCTCGGGTAACTTGTCTCTGCTGACAGGTTGGTTGGCGTGGCCGTTTTTGTTGCTGTCGGCAATTGTTATCTCGGTGGTTTTATTGCCGGAGCGATTTGTTGGTGTGCTAAGCAGTTACTTTTTACTGACCTTGGCCTATTCGTTTTCACTAAAACGTCGGGCAGTTGTTGATGTGATCACCTTGGCGGCATTGTACACCGTTCGAATCGTGGCTGGCGCCATGGCAGTAACCGTATCATTGTCGTTCTGGCTGTTGTCGTTTTCCATGTTTCTGTTTTTGTCACTGGCGTTTATCAAACGGTTTGGCGAACTGGAAAAGGCGCGCGCCAAAGGTAAGCCGAGCGATATTCGCGGACGCGGATATTCACCAGATGATCTGGAAGTAGTCTCATCAATGGGGATTGCATCAGGGTATTTATCGGTATTGGTGATGGCATTGTATATACAAGACAGCAAAACCGCTATTTTGTATCACGAACCAAAATTCATCTGGCTGGCTTGCCCGCTGCTGTTGTACTGGATATCGCGGGTTTGGATGATTACACACCGTGGACATATGCATGATGATCCCATTGTGTTCGCCATCAAGGATCGAATCAGTTGGCTGGTGGGTGCAGGCTTTTTGGCGGTATTCGCCTTGGCGCGCTTCGCATCATGAAAAATAACGTGCAGTTGACGGTGCTATATAGCACTTTTGCCGGCATTGCGACGTTGGTTAACTTGGGCACGCAAGCCTTGGTGGTGTTGTGGTCGCATACGGCGGTGGCGCTCGTGGTGTCGGTACTGGCGGGAACAGCCAGCGGGTTGGCGGTGAAATATTGGTTGGACAAGCATTATATCTTTCGGTTTGTGACCCGTGACTTGTCGCATGATGGACGATTGTTTGCGTTATACACCACGATGGGCGGAGCTACTACCATCATTTTTTGGGGCATGGAATTCTTGTTTCAACACCTGTACCAGACCGATGTCATGCGGTATACCGGCGGCGCATTGGGTTTGGTGATCGGGTATTTGGTGAAATACCAGCTCGACAAGCGATTTGTGTTTGTGCACCCTGCATCTGTTGATTCCGGCAAACAGGCGTATAAACCATGAATATCCATTCATGGGGGCGGTTAAGCAACGAAGCGCATCACGTCATCGTGTTGGACGGCTTGAATCCTGCTAAGAACTTTTTGACATCAGGCAAACCGGGCATTGCCTATGGCATGGGGCGCAGTTACGGCGATATTTGTCTGAATCCGCACGGCACGTTGTGGCAAACCGGCTTGATGGACCGTTTTATCGCGTTTGATGTTGAAACGGGCGTATTGCGTTGCCAAGCTGGTGTGCTGCTGCGCGACATTCAGCACTGGTTGATACCACAAGGTTGGATGTTGGCCGTGAGTCCGGGCACGCAAATGGTCACGGTGGGCGGGGCGATTGCCAATGACGTACACGGCAAAAATCACCATCGCTATGGCAGCTTTGGCCATCATGTCATAGCGTTCGAGTTATTACGCACCAGTGGCGAGCGCATGGTTTGTACGCCTGATCAACCGATGTTTGCCGCTACGGTGGGCGGATTGGGGCTTACCGGCTTGATTGTGGAGGTCACGTTACAGCTCAAACCGGTGAATGGGCCGTGGTTGGAAACGGAAACGGTGGCGTATGACAGTTTAGAGGCATTTTTTCAACTGTCGGCCGAATCAGAAGCTGGCTGGGAACACACTGTATCGTGGATCGATTGTCTGGCAGGCGAAGGGCGCGGGATCTTTATGCGAGGTAATCCGGCTGGCGTCGGTATAACGGGTAAGCTACCATCCAGCAAAACCAGACAGATGCCGATCACACCACCGATTTCATTGGTCAATTCGCTCACGCTGCGCCCGTTTAACTGGATGTACTATCACGCAAAACGCGCGCAGGCCGGGCATCGTGTGGAACATTACTTGCCATTTAATTATCCGCTGGACAGTTTGCTGGAATGGAACCGCATGTATGGACCGCACGGTTTTTATCAGTATCAATCGGTTGTACCACCGGCATACGGGTTGGATGCCAGTCGGGCCATGTTAAAAGAAATTGCACGTTCAGGGCAGGGGTCTTTTTTGGCCGTGCTGAAAACCTTTGGCAACATGCCATCACGGGGTATGCTCAGTTTTCCGCGCCCCGGCGTGACGTTGGCACTGGATTTTCCGGCGGGCGGCGCGCGATTGCAACAACTGTTCACGCGTCTGGATGCCATTGTGCGCGAAGCGGGCGGTGCTATTTATTGTGGCAAAGATGCGCGCATGCCAAACGATTTATTTGAATCAGGCTATTCGCGAGTGGCAGAATTTTCGACCTACCGCGACCCAGGCATTTCTTCCGCCATGTCTCGCCGTTTATTAGGAACGTAATATGCAAGCAGGTCAACAGATCGTCATTGTCGGGGCGACATCGGCTATCGCTGAACATTGTGCCCGGCTATGGGCAAGCCGGCAACCCGCCAACATCACGCTGATAGGGCGCAATGCAGACAAATTGGCCAAGATTGCAGCCGATTTACAGGTGCGGTCGCCAAGTACTCAGGTGGATGCGCAAGTGGTTGATTTTAATTCACCAGCGGCAATTACCGCCTTGGTGACCCGGTTATATCGGCAAGGCAAACCCGATCTGGTACTGATTGCACATGGCACATTACCGGAACAATCGGCCTGTCAGCAAGATCTTGCGGCGGCCAGTGAAGCACTGCAAATTAACGGTATTTCTCCGGTTTTGTTTGCCGAAGCATTTGCAGGGCAAATGCAGGCGCAGGGTTTTGGTCAAATTGGCCTGATCGGATCTGTGGCAGGCGATCGTGGCAGAAAATCAAATTATACCTACGGCGCTGCCAAAGGTTTGGTTACCCGATATGCGCAGGGCTTGCAACACCGCTTGGCATTGGCCAAGTCGCCTGTGCGAGTTTCACTGATTAAACCGGGTCCCACCGACACCCCAATGACCACGGAATTCAAAGCCAGGGGGGCTAAACTGGCCAGTGTGGAGGATGTGGCAACCGGTATCGTCCGGGGGATGCTGGCGGGGAAAAG
>DDOT01000162.1:0-1248 GCA_002341815.1 Thiobacillus sp. UBA2487
GGAAGGTGAAACCATCTAGCTGAGCCTTTTGCCGGTACTTCCTGAACATTGCATCAAGCGTTTGTGTTTTTAGTCCGAACACTAAATCTTCATCCCAACCACGGCATTGATTAATTATACGAAGTGCACCTCGGGTCAGTGCGACGTCTCGCGGCCCGGTCTTGCCGTCCACGGCTGCGTAATCTGCGTACACGCGCGCCCAAGTCAGACTGCACAACTCTCCGGCCCGCATGCCGGTGCGTAGGGCAAGTAGAAACGCACACGCACAAGCTTGTGAAACGCTGCGTATGTGTAATCGTGTGTAGTTCATCGCGCGCAATATGCGCCTGGTCTCTGACAAGGTAATGATCCTGTCTCGATGCGCCGGCTGTGCCGGTCGCCGCACATCAGACAGTGGGTTTTCACGGATCCAGCCCCACTCACGGCGCGCAACCGAAAAAACATCAGACAGTAGATTGAATTCTCGCAAAACTGTACCTGGCTTTACAGATTCGAGTCGATCATCACGCCAGCGCGCTAGTAGCGCTGGTGTAATCTCTGACATCTTTAAATCAACGGGCAGGATTCGGAAAAACGACTCGATTCTGACTCTTTCCCATCGCGCGCCCTTCTTTTTTGGGGATACTTCAATACTGTATTTTTGAAGTGCATCACGTAAACTATGTTTATCAGCCTCTGGTTTGACGGCATCCGCCCGTAATTCGACTTCGCGAGCGGTCGCCCATGCGATCGCCTCTCGCTTGGTTCGGAAGGTTTTAGTAGATCGTATACCACTAACATAAACAGCGGCTCGATAACCGCCGTTATGTGGAAGGATTGAAGCCATGCGCGTGTGTAATTGCTTGTGTAATTTATGTGTACTGCCACTATAAATTATTTGCAAATTGCTTGCAATTTTTTGTCAATACGCTATTTTATCTCTTTGATTTATCAAATTATTTCAATTCACTTGAAAATCAATGAAATACATATGGTGCCGAGAGGGGGAATCGAACCCCCACGGTGTCACCACCGGCGGATTTTGAGTCCGCTGCGTCTACCAGTTCCGCCATCTCGGCTTGTGCGTCAACACAAGAGACTATCGCCAACCATCAAGGCCAACGAAGCTCCGAATTATGACGCAATTAAGTCATTCTGGCAAGCACCAACACCACAAAATCACCAACAATTAATTCACACCGATCCTTTCATGAAATCGCGTGATGATCACGCAGGATTTGGTTGCAGAGTGGCATTTTATGAAAGCGT
>DDOT01000162.1:1269-7112 GCA_002341815.1 Thiobacillus sp. UBA2487
ATAAAATTTCAATATGGAACAAAAGACAAGTGAGGGTGCGCGCTAATTTATGAAAAGATCGGGGTACAGCACGGTTGAGTGCAACGCGTTGATCTGGCATCATGCTAGCCCGACCTTACACAGATCGGGCTATCCCTCTAAATTTCAAGTTATTTATGCGAACTGATGCATTTGATTTTCATTTACCAAGCGAGCTGATCGCTCAGTTTCCCAGCACAGAACGTCGTGCCAGCCGTTTATTACGCGTTGGTCACCCCCCCAATCAACTGACCGACGGCACATTTGCTGACTTTCCTCAATGTCTCGCACCGGGCGATGTTTTGGTTTTCAACGACACCCGTGTGATTCGCGCGCGGTTGTTCGGCCAAAAAGCCAGTGGCGGGCAAATCGAAATCCTGGTTGAACGGGTGCTGGATAACCATCATGCGCTATGTTTCATTCGCGCGAGTCATGCACCAAAGCCCGGCAGCAGCCTGTCGATTGGCGACCATATCGAGTTACGTGTACTGGACCGGGAAAACGATCTGTACCGTTTGCATTTCGATACCGAACAAAGCGTACTGAACGTGCTGGATCAGTACGGCAATTTACCCCTGCCCCCTTACATTGAACGGCACGCCAACGCCAATGATGATGCGCGCTACCAAACAGTTTATGCGCGCCAGCCGGGTGCCGTGGCTGCACCGACTGCCGGCTTGCATTTTGATGAGGCCATGTTGGCCGAACTCGATCAGCTCGGCATCATTCGTGCCAACGTCACGTTGCATGTTGGTGCTGGCACCTTCCAACCGGTGCGGGCTGAACATATTCACGAACACGTCATGCACAACGAGCGTTACGACATTCCTCAACACACGGTGGATGCCATTTTGCATGCCAAACAACATGGACATCGTGTCGTGGCGATTGGCACCACCAGCCTGCGTGCTTTGGAAGCTGCCGCACAATCGGGCCGGTTACAAGTTGGCGCCGGTGAAACCAACATTTTTATTACGCCAGGCTATTCATTCCAGGTGGTTGATCGATTACTCACCAATTTCCATCTACCAAAATCCACGCTATTGATGCTGGTATCGGCCTTTGCCGGATTCGACACCATTCGTCATGCATACGCCCACGCCATTCAACAACACTACCGATTTTTCAGCTATGGCGATGCCATGTTGCTTGAACGCTCGCAGGAATCTTAAGCCATGCAATTCAGTATTCACGCCACCGATGGTGCCGCTCGGCGCGCCACCTTACATCTTGCGCACGGTGCAGTTGAAACGCCCGCATTCATGCCGGTAGGCACATATGGCACGGTCAAAGCCATGTCGCCAGACGAACTGGAACAAATCGGCGCGCATATTGTGTTGGGCAACACCTTTCATCTCTGGCTGCGCCCCGGCTTAGAGGTGATTGAAAAACACGGCGGATTGCATTCATTCATGGGCTGGCAACACCCGATTCTGACCGATTCGGGGGGATTTCAAGTGTTCAGCTTGGGCGCGCTGCGCAAGATTACCGAAGAAGGCGTGCGCTTTGCTTCGCCATTGAATGGCGACCGCCTGATGCTGACGCCAGAAACCTCGATGCAAATCCAGCGGGTTCTCAATTCAGACATTGTGATGATTTTTGACGAATGCACCCCCTATCCGGCCGACCTGGACGTCGCCGCCTGGTCGATGCGCCTGTCGCTACGCTGGGCGGAGCGCTCTAAACAAGCCCATGACGGCAATCCGAATGCCTTGTTCGGTATCGTACAGGGTGGCATGCATGAAAGCCTGCGTGATGAATCAGCCAGCAAGCTGATCGGCATCGGATTCGATGGCTATGCCATTGGCGGCTTGAGTGTCGGCGAACCCAAGGACGATATGCGCCGCATCCTCGCCCACACTGCCCCTTTATTACCGCAAGACAAGCCACGGTACCTGATGGGGGTTGGCACGCCTGAAGACATTGTCAATGCCGTTGCCCACGGCATTGACATGTTCGATTGTGTATTACCAACCCGCAACGCCAGGCATGGCATCTTGTTTACCCGCTTTGGTGACATGCGTATTAAAAATGCGCGATTTCGTGACGATACGCGGGCAATCGATGAAGAATGCCAATGTTATGCCTGCCGGCATTTTAGCCGAGGTTATCTGCATCACCTGATTCGTTGCGGCGAAATTCTGGGCGCGCGCTTGGCGACCACACACAACCTGCATTACTATCAGGAGCTCATGCAAGGCTTGCGCAACGCCATCGCTACCGGCACCCTCAATGACTTTGTCGCTGCCTTTCATGAGCAACGCGCGCGATCATGCTAGAATTACGGGATTATCTTTAATCCCCTGTCCGGAGTTACCATGTTTATCAACAATGCCTGGGCTGGCGTAGCTGCCACCCCATCCCCCACTGACACCCTGATGAGCCTGCTGCCATTGCTGGTGGTATTTGGTCTGTTCTGGTTCATGATCATTCGCCCGCAACTCAAACGCACCAAAGAGCAAAACAAAATGATCGCAGAACTGCAAAAGGGTGATGAGGTGGTAACGAGCGGCGGTTTGGCAGGTCGTATCGTCAAGGTTGGCGAACAATTTGTCAGCATTGAGATTGCCAGCGGTGCACAAGCGCAAGTCCAAAAATCTGCCGTTCAAACCATGTTGCCTAAGGGCACACTCAAGGATCTCTGAGCCGACGCGAGGCTTCCCCACATGAACAGATTCCCTCTCTGGAAAAACCTGCTGATTGGCGCCATCCTGCTGATCAGTTTGATCTACACCCTGCCAAACTTGTTTGGTGAAGCGCCTGCTGTGCAAGTAGCCCCCACCAACCCCGCTTTCAAGGCCAATGCACAACTGCTGCAAGAGGTAACCGACGAGTTGAAAGCCGCCAGTATCACCCCACAAATGGCTGAAATCAGCGGGGATACGGTACGGGTTCGGCTTGCCAACACCGACGCACAACTAAAAGCACGCGATGTATTGCAAAACCGCTTTCGTGACGGCTACAGTGTGGCGCTAAATCTGGTGTCGGCCTCGCCGGCCTGGCTGACTGCAATTGGTGCAAAACCCATGTTCCTTGGGCTGGACCTGCGGGGTGGCGTGCATTTTCTGTTGCAAGTCGATATGCAAGCAGCCCTCGCCAAAGCGTTGCAACGCAATGCGAATGATTTGAAAAGCCAATTGCGCGATCAAAACATTCATTACACCGGCATCGATTCAAGCGCGCAAGGCATCGTCCTGCATTTTGCCGATGCCGCCACACGCGAGCAAGCCGCTGCTTTTATCAACAAAGAATTTCCTGATCTTCAATTCACCCAGCGCGATACCGCTGGTGATTTTGCCCTGCAAGGCGGCTTGCGCGCCGATGTAACCAAGCGCCTGCAAGACAGCGCCGTACAGCAAAACATTACCACCTTGCGTAATCGGGTCAACGAACTTGGCGTCACCGAACCACTGATTCAACAACAAGGTACCGATCGGGTTGTGGTTGAATTGGCCGGCGTGCAAGACACCGCCAAAGCCAAAGAAATCCTCGGGCGCACGGCCACGCTGGAAATTCGCTTGGTCGATGACAGCCACGACATTGCCGCTGCCGTCCAAGGGCAAGTGCCGTTCGATGACGATTTGCTCACCGAACGTAACGGCATGCCGATCCTTGTCAAGAAAACCGCCGAACTCACCGGCGATTACATCACGGACGCTTCACCCGGCTTCGATCAGCAATCCAGCCAACCGGCGGTGCACGTCAACCTTGATTCGCGCGGCGCACGCATCTTTCGTGACGTCACACGAGACAACGTCGGCAAGCGCATGGCAATTTTGCTGATTGAAAAAGGCAAGGCGGAAGTCATCACTGCACCGGTGATTCGCGAAGAAATCGATGGCGGTCGCGTGCAGATCACCGGCATGCAGTCCCCGCAAGAAGCCTCGGACATTGCCTTGTTGCTACGGGCGGGCGCATTGGCCGCGCCCATGGACATTATCGAAGAGCGCACGGTTGGACCCAGCCTGGGCGCCGACAATATCCGCAAGGGCTTTGAATCCAACCAATGGGGCTTTGTGGCGGTCGTGATATTCATGATGTTTTATTATCGTCTGTTCGGCGTATTTTCCGCGCTGGCGCTCACCGCCAACGGGCTGCTGCTGATTGCGCTACTCTCTGTCATGCAAGCCACCCTGACCCTGCCTGGCATGGCCGGTATTGCACTGACGCTGGGCATGGCGATCGATGCTAATGTACTGATCAACGAACGCATCCGGGAAGAGTTGCGGAACGGCAGCTCGCCACAGGCTGCCATCCACGCCGGTTATGATCGGGCCTGGGGCACCATCCTGGATTCCAACATCACCAACCTGATCGCCGGCATCGCCCTGTTCTGGCTTGGTTCGGGCCCGGTGCGCGGTTTTGCGGTGGTATTGTGTCTGGGCATACTCACCTCAATGTTTAGTGCGGTCACCATCTCACGCGCACTGGTCAACCTGTATTACGGACGCCGCGCGCGGCTGTCCAACCTGTCAATATAAGGCCGGCATCATGGAATTTTTCAGAATCAAACACGATATTCCGTTCATGCGCTATGGCAAAATCACGACCGCCATATCGGCTTTAACCTTTGTTTTTGCAGTACTTGCACTTGTGCTGCGCGGCCTGAATTTCGGCATTGACTTTACCGGTGGCACCATCATCGAAGTTGCCTACCAGCACCCGGCACCCATCGAACAGATTCGCTCTGTTCTCGACAAAGCCGGCATTCATGATGCCACCGTACAAAATTATGGCGATAGTAGCGACGTGTTGATTCACCTGCCGGTACGCGCCAAAGACAACGGCAAAGGTCAAAGCAGTGAAGTGGTCATGGCTGCACTAAAAGCGCAGGATACTAGCGTCAACCTTAAACGGGTCGATTTTGTCGGACCACAAGTAGGCAAAGAACTGTATGACAATGGCGCTCTGGCATTATTGGTGGTGGCAGGTGGCATCCTGCTTTACCTGGCCATCCGTTTCGAATGGCGCTTTGCCTTGGCTGCCATCATTGCCAACACCCACGACGTGGTGATCATCTTGGGCTGCTTTGCTTTCTTCCAGTGGGAATTCAACCTGACCGTGTTGGCTGGTGTGCTGGCAGTACTGGGTTACTCGGTGAATGAATCGGTAGTGGTATTCGACCGGATCCGTGAAAACCTGCGCAAAATGCGTAAGGCCAGCATTCCAGAAGTAATCGACAACGCCATTACTGCCACCATGAGCCGCACCATCATCACCCACGGCATGACAGAAACCATGGTGCTGGCCATGCTGTTTTTTGGTGGCGACGCATTACACAACTTCGCACTGGCACTCACCATCGGCATTCTGTTCGGCATCTACTCCTCTGTGTTGGTCGCCTCGCCGTTACTGCTCATGCTGGGTGTAAAACGCGAACATTTCATCAAACAGCAAGTCAAATCCGATGTGCGCGCCGATGGCGCACAAGTTTGAGAGGTAATGCCATGAGCAATAGCGATCAACTCGAGCTCGACAAATTCAGTGCACTGGCCAACAAATGGTGGGATACCAATAGTGAATTCAAGCCATTGCACGACATCAACCCGCTACGACTGGATTTCATCGATCAACACAGCAATGGCCTGGCAAGTAAATCTGTACTGGATGTCGGTTGCGGCGGCGGCATTTTATCCGAATCCATGGCCGCACGCGGTGCAACGGTAACCGGTATTGATCTGGCGGAAAAATCCCTCAAAATTGCCAAACTGCATCTTCTGGAATCAGGTAACCACGTTAATTATCAATGTATCGCGGTTGAAGACCTGGCTGCCAGCCAGCCTGCCAGTTTTGATACGGTGACCTGCATGGAAATGCTGGAACAC
>DDOT01000162.1:7142-7455 GCA_002341815.1 Thiobacillus sp. UBA2487
CGGTCAAACCCGGCGGTACGGTATTCTTTTCTACGCTGAACCGCAACGCGAAATCGTTTTTGTATGCCATTGTCGGTGCGGAATATGTTCTTAATTTGCTGCCACGCGGCACACACAGCTATGCCCGTTTCATCAAGCCGTCCGAACTGGCACGCATGGCGCGCAATGCCGGACTTGCCGTGGAACAACTGGCTGGCATGAATTACCACATCGCCAGCAAAACCTATCACCTAACCAACGACCCCAGCGTCAACTATCTCATCAGTTGTCGTCGCGCAAACTGACACTCGCCAAAACATGATTGAAGCCATTC
>DDOT01000041.1:0-148 GCA_002341815.1 Thiobacillus sp. UBA2487
TCATTGACGATGGTCTTTTTCTATTAATGCGTAGGCCGAGTGGTTGTGTATCGATTCAAAGTTTTCGCTTTCCACGATGTAATGACTGATTCGCGGGTCACGGTTAAGTACACCGGCCACATCACGCACCATGTCTTCGACAAACTTG
>DDOT01000041.1:264-3023 GCA_002341815.1 Thiobacillus sp. UBA2487
GATGGTGACATGCGAGCGCTGGTTGTGTGCGCCATAACTGGAAATTTTTTTCGAGCAGGGGCAAAGACTGGTGACCGGCACCACCACGCGGGTGGTGTGGCGATATTGCCCGTGCTCAATGGCGCCGATAAATGTTACGTCATAATCCATCAAGCTTTGCACGCCGGAAACCGGTGCGGTTTTGTTGATGAAGTATGGGAAATTCATTTCGATGTAACCCGAATCGGCTTCCAGACGCTCGGTCATTTGTTTCAGGATAGTGCCAAAATTTTCTATGGATATTTCATGCTCGTGGTAATTGAGAATCTCAACAAACCGTGACATGTGCGTGCCTTTAAAATTATGCGGCAAATAGACGTACATATTGAACGTGGCAATGGTGTGTTGAATACCTTGGCTTTTATCGGCAACGCGCACAGGATGACGTATGGACTTGATGCCAACTTTGTTAATGGCGATTTCACGGCTGTCTGCGTCATTTTGTACATCTGGCATGGCCGGTGTGTCACAACAATGGTTCATGGTATTTTGATTCCTGCAGTGGAACAGTATGGGGCGTATTCTAGCGTATTTTATCCGACTAAACTAGTCGGATAATGCGTTTCGGATGCTGCGCGTAATGCCGTCTGGGTCTAAGCCGCATTCGCGCAACAAGGTGGCATGATCGCCATGTTCGATAAATTGGTCGGGTAGGCCGAGCTGGAGCACTTTGGTGGCCAGGTTGGCTGTGCGTAAGGTTTCGCTGACAGCGCTACCCGCTCCGCCCATGATGACATTCTCTTCAACGGTTACCAGCAATTCGTGGTGTTGTGCCAATTGCAAGATGAGGTCGGTATCAATGGGTTTGACGTAGCGCATGTCTACAACGGTAGCGCCCAAACGTTCGCCAACGGACAGCGCAGGGGTTAGCATGCTGCCAAATGCCAAAATGGCAACCCGCTGTCCGTGCGTCATGACACGGCCGCGCCCAAGCGGCAGTTCGGTCATTGCGGGCTGAATGTTCGCACCCGGACCGGTTCCGCGCGGATAACGTACGGCACAGGTCAGGCCGGATTTAACCGCTGTGTAGAGCATCTGGCGACATTCGTTTTCATCAGACGGTGTCATGATGACCAGGTTGGGGATGCAACGCAAAAAACTGATGTCAAAACTGCCAGCGTGGGTTGGGCCATCGGCGCCGACCAATCCGGCACGATCAATGGCGAATACAACCGGCAGCTTTTGCAGGGCAATGTCATGAATCAGTTGGTCATAAGCGCGTTGCAAAAAAGTGGAGTAAATGGCAACAACCGGTTTGAATCCTTCGGCCGCCAGGCCGGCAGCAAATGTTAGCGCGTGTTGTTCAGCGATGCCAACGTCGAAATAACGATCAGGAAAACGCTCTGAAAATTCAACCAAACCCGACCCTTCGCGCATGGCCGGGGTGATGCCGACCAAAAGAGGGTCACGTTCGGCCATGTCGCACAACCAAGCGCTGAATACTTGTGTATAGGCAGGTTTGCCGGCGGGTTTGCTGACGACGCCGCGTGCGGGTTCAAAGCTGCTCACGCCATGGTATAGACAGGGGTTTTCTTCTGCGGCACGGTAGCCCTTGCCTTTTTGGGTGACGACATGCAAAAACTGTGGTCCTTCCAAACGACGGATGTTGCTCAGGGTATCCAGCAGGACGTTCAGATCATGACCATCGATGGGGCCGATATAATTAAAACCGAATTCTTCAAACAGGGTGCCCGGCGTTACCATGCCCTTGACGTGTTCTTCAGCACGTTTGGCAAGCTCCAAAACCGGTGGAACGTGTGACAGCATTTTTTCGCTGGCCTTGCGGGCCGCAGCATAAAACCGCCCTGACATCAGTTTGGCCAGGTAATTGTTAAGTGCGCCTACGTTGGGTGAAATCGACATATCATTGTCGTTCAGAATCACCAACAGGTTGGCATCCATGTTGCCGGCATTGTTCAACGCTTCAAACGCCATGCCTGCGGTCATCGCGCCGTCGCCGATAATGGCAATCGCACGGCGTTGCGTGCCCGCCAGATGTGCTGCCGTGGCCATGCCAAGGGCAGCAGAAATGGAGGTGCTGGAATGTCCCGTGCCAAACGCATCATACTCACTTTCACTGCGACGGGGAAAACCGGCTATTCCACCGGCCTGGCGCAGGCTGGACATGGCCTCGCGACGGCCGGTCAGTATTTTGTGCGGGTAACTTTGGTGCCCCACATCCCAAATGACCCGGTCGTCCGGGGTGTCAAAGATGTAGTGAATCGCGATTGCCAGTTCGACGGCACCAAAGTTTGAGGCAAAATGCCCGCCGGTGCGCGAAATGCTGTTGAGCATGAATTCACGCATTTCACTGGCAACAACTGGCAGGTCTTCGCGCCGCAGATTACGCAAGTCGACCGGTGATTGGATGAGCTCCAGCAAGTTTGTGCGGGTGTTCAAGATTTTCTTTCTATGATCAAGTTAGCCAGATCGGTCAAGTGCTGGTGATTGGGCAGGTCGCTGATGGCATTCAATGCGCGCAGGTGTAATTCTGCGGCCATCTCGCGGGCCTCGTTGATCCCTAACAAGGTAACATAAGTCGATTTGTTTTGTGACGCGTCTTTGCCCGCGGTTTTTCCAAGATCAAGGGTGGATGTGGTGGCGTCCAGTATGTCATCGATAACCTGAAAAGCCAATCCTATGGCGTTGGCATACTGCTGAATGGACTGCAAGGCATCTGGCGTTGGTGGCGTTCCGCATAAAGCGCCCAGTAGTAATGA
>DDOT01000041.1:3108-13206 GCA_002341815.1 Thiobacillus sp. UBA2487
CCAGGTCGATGGCTTGACCACCGGCCATGCCGTGTGATCCGGTGGCTTGAGCCAGTTGGCGCAGCATGTCAATGCGTGCGGCAGGTGCAATATCGAGATCGGCGTGCGTTAACAGTTCAAAGGCTCGGGTTTGCAGGCTGTCTCCAGCCAGCAGGGCAATGGCTTCCCCAAATGCCACATGGCAAGTTGGTTTGCCACGGCGCAGCACGTCATTGTCCATACACGGCAAATCATCGTGAACCAATGAATAGGCGTGGATCATTTCAACCGCACTGGCTGCTATTGCAACATGTTGGGCGTTGGCATCGAATATTTCGCCAGCAGCAAAAGCCAGTAACGGGCGGATGCGTTTGCCGCCTTGCAGTACGGCGTAGTGCATGGCCTGATGTAATGGCACCGGAGCGTGCTGAGTGTCGGGCAAGTAGTGTTCCAACGCTTGTTCAATGCGCTGTTGCTGTTGTGTGACCCACAGGTTGAAATCACTCTGCATCAGTCAGGCCCGGTTGAAGAAAGGGTTTTAATACCCCGTTTTCGAGAATGTCAACGTGTTGTTTTGCATTATCCAGAAATTGTTGGCATGACTGTAACAGCTCGGCACCACGTTGGTAGGCCGCCAACGAATCCTCCAAGGACAGTTGGCCGGACTCCATAGAGGTGACAATGGCTTCGAGTTCGGCCAAGGATGATTCAAAACGGGTGGGCAGTTCGCTCATTGCGTATGGCGTGAGGTGAAAGGTTTAAATCTTACCGAATAATTGCATGAATTGCCAATATTAGGGATAATTCCAAGACTCACAACAGGTAATGTGGTTGGCTTTTTGTTAAGGGGGTTAAGCGGTTGTTGTGCCGTTTAATGTTTTGATTTGGTCACTTCGTTTGGGGTGTACTTGGTATTATGTCTGATTTAGCTGTTTCAACACAGTTGTCCCGCACATCTCCTCATTTGCCGCTTTCTTGGTACTTTGATCCTGAAATTTACAAACTTGAGTTAAAGCTGTTGTTTGAAAACGGACCGGGTTATGTCGGTCATGAGCTGATGGTACCCAATTCTGGCGATTATCACGTGCTTGAGACGACTCATCGCGCAAATATGCTGGTTCGGCAGGGTGATTCGGTGCAGATGCTTTCCAATATTTGCCGTCATCGGCAAGCAACCATGTATGAAGGAAAAGGCAACGCACGTCAGATTGTTTGTCCATTGCATCGTTGGACCTACGATTTGCAGGGAGAGTTACTGGGTGCGCCGCACTTTCCCGGAAAACCTTGCCTTAACCTGAAACAAACGCCGTTATCCCGTTGGCAGGGCCTGTTGTTTTCCGGCAAGCGCGATGTCGCCAGCGATCTTGCCAAACTTGGCGTCAAGGGCGATCTGGACTTTAGCGGCTATATGCTGGATCGGGTGATGGTGGATGACTATGACTTCAACTGGAAAACCTTCATCGAGGTTTATCTGGAAGATTACCATGTTGAACCCTTCCATCCGGGCTTGGGTAATTTCGTGACGTGCGATAACCTGCATTGGGAGTTTGGCGAGTGGTACAGCGTACAGGCGGTTGGTGTGGCACGCGGCTTGACACGTTCGGGTAGTCAGATTTATGCACAATGGCAAGAGCGTTTATTGCATTATCGTGAGGGGAAAGCACCGCAACAAGGTGCTATTTGGCTAACCTATTATCCCAATGTCATGATCGAATGGTATCCTCACGTGCTGGTGGTGAGCACGATTATTCCAACAGGGGTGGAAAGTTGTCGTAACGTCGTAGAATTTTATTATCCTGAAGATATCGTGCTGTTTGAACGTGAGTTGATTGAAGCCGAGCAGGCGGCATATGAAGAAACGGCCATTGAGGATGACATCATATGTCGCCGTATGCATGAGGGACGGCGTTTGTTGCACGCACAAGGCAGGGAAGAATCCGGGCCATACCAGTCGCCCATGGAAGATGGCATGGTACACTTCCATGAGTTTATCTGGCGACAGCTTGGGGCACATGTCTGACATCGCGTTGATGCTGCCATGCGGTTAAAATTCGCTAACGAATATTCGTTTTGAGTGTGGGGAAAGTCATGGGGGAGAAATTGCAGCGGCGACGTTTTAACCGCATGCAGGTCACGCTACCGTCGGTGCTTACCAGTCGGCATAGTGGTACACTGGACGGCGAAATTCGCGATTTTTCTGCGGAAGGCTTGTTGTTTGTTTTTACGCAAGTGCCCGGCGGTGATCCGCTTCCCAATCAGTTCGTAACCATCTCATTTGTAACGGATAATAAAACTGTTTGGCATATATCCGGCAGGATATCGCGGGTGTTTGATCGCATGCTTGGTATTCACGTTACCGATTTTCCCGAGGCTGCGTTTCATGCGTTGGTGATGCAGACCGAGATGGAAGAAATTGAAAACGATGCTGTCGAGTCGCAATACACTGAAGATCAAAGTCGAGTCGCTCTCAGTGATTGTGCGGGTCGCTTTCATGATGTGATGCTGAAGGTCACTGACCGGTTTTATGTGTTGTACAACACGCGCATGGAGCGAGATGCAGAGGGTGCCAAGGCCGCGCTGCAAGAGCAAATGCTCATGCGCCAGGTTTGGCCGGTCTTGACCCAATTGCGGAGCCGAATTGAAGCAATCTGGCTCGATGGTTATGAAGCCAATGTTATTCAGGCCAGGCTTGATGACCGTCGTAACCGTAAACCAAAAGAACTCGCACTGGTTGAGGCAGATTCTTTTGATGATTGGCTGGCGGTCACCCAAGCCATCAATCGCCTCCAGCAACATCATATTGCGGCGCTAACACGGCTTGAATTGCGTTATTTTATGTTGATGCGTAATGCTAAACAGGCTGCTGTCAACCCCTATGCACCACAATCTATTTTGTGGATGTTGCATGATGCAATTGATAGTCGTTTGCCGATTCAACAAATTAAAGTGCTGGTATATGATTTGTTTGCTAACGCATTAGATGAGCGGTTAGATGAGTTGTATCAGTCGCTTTATCAGATTTTAGGTTTTGTCGATCCGGTCAGGCGGGCTCAAGTGGCTGGCGTGGTTGCTTCGGCTGTGCAAGCGCGGGCAATGCTCGCTGCCGAGCGAACTGCCCATCGGTTATCATCTGTCGCGCCCGTTGGCGATCGTTCAATTACTGAGTCCAAGCCAGAGTCAGCGACGTTTGTTTCTGCACATAAGTTGGCTAAGGTTGCTTCTCCGCCATTTGAAGAAGAGATGGATGTGGCGGCATGGTTGCATGCAATAGACGCTCCGTCGCACGTTCAAGCGGGTTTGGCTGTGCAGGATTTTGGCTTAACCCAGTTTTTGTGGCAGTACAATTGGTTGTCAAAAAATGCAAATGAGCAATCGGTTTCTCAGCAGATAGATGCGTTGGCCAGTTTGCCGCTTAAATCCGGTATTGCGGAAAGCAGGGACGTTCTGGTTGATGTGTTGCTGTTGCAAGATGAGCCAGTGCCAGGATTCGGGATAACTGCGCCAGTATGTCGTAGAGAGGCTTTCAATCGTTTGCATGAATCGGCGGCTGATCGTATGGCAAATGTATTGCCGGAGAAGGTCAATACGGCTGTACGTGAAACCTTGTTGGAGCGCATTGGCTCGGAACTTGATGATTCATTGTGTCATTCAGGAATATTAGGCCGATTTTTGTTGCTTGGACAATTGTTCGATCGTCTGATGACCTCACAACAGGCCGGTTCGCACTTGGCAAGTTTTCTGGTGCGACTTAAGCCTTGGGTTGAGTATGATTGTTTTCGCGATCCAGCGGGTTTGTTCACACGTCAAAGTCCGCTATTGCGGTTTTTTCAGTTGCTTGAACGAATGATGTTGGTGGCCGACGATGAAGGGCATGTGCTTGATCAGCGTTTGCTGCATTTGTTGGGTTCATTGGTTGATGTTGTCATTGATGGCTATTTGAATAAATTTCCAGATGGTTGCAACGTGCTGCTTGAGCATTTGCTAGGTGCAGTGGCAGGTTGGCGAAAAATACGTGCAGCCAGTCTGCAGCAGTTGGCCAATTCATTACCAGCCACAGAATTGGAAGATTTGGCCGGATTTCCGGCAGCCGTATTAAAAGACGTTGCGCTGCTAGTTCCTGGAGATTGGGTTTCGTTACCGGTACCGGGCGGGCGGAGTTATTGGCAAGTGTTGTTGGTGGGCGATAATGGGCGTCTGTGGTTGATGACGAATGCATCGACTACCCATGTATTGGTGTTTTCGCACGTGCGTTTTTGCAGCCAGTGGGAATTGGGGCAGTTGCAGGCCGAACCACGTTTCCGCGAACCATTGTTGCAGCGTTGGCTTGAATCTGCCATCAGTATCGGGTGAAAACCTGCGTTATGGGGCCGGGTTCATGAAGCGCAGGTGAATGTGTTCAATGTCTTGCATGAGCTGTTCTGATGGCTTGGTATGCCACGCCGCCAAATTTTCCTGAAGTTGCTGTGGCGATGTCGCACCGATGATGGTGCCGGCTCATGTCATGTCGCCAAGAAACCGATAGTCCATACATGCCTCACATTGACTGTGTATCTGCGCAGTGTAGTCAAGCGGGATGGAATGATCAAGAGGTGAATAGTCAATGACGGGACAATAAATTACGGAATGATAATGCAATGAGCGGATTGATAAACCCGCTCATGCAAGCCCGACAGGTTCCTGGCTTATTTGGTGCGGCAGGTCTTAATGCCAAAAGGCAAGTAGGCGGGGCACCAGCCGATCGCGCCGGTAAAAACCGGCACAATACCAATCCATCCCCAGATACCCACCGTGCCCGTTGCAGCCAATGCGATCAAAATCAGACCAACAACAATTCGTGCGATACGGTCAACGCCGCCGACATTACATTTCATGGTATGGCTCCTTCAGTGATAGGTGGCTGAATTAAACCATAATTAAAGAATTTAGTGCGTGACTTAGATCACACAGGTTCAGTTTTGGTGGGTTGCCAATTCTCGCAGCGCATGCGGGTCCAGAATGTCTATTTGTTCGCGACTGAGTTTGATCCAGCCGCGGGTTTCAAAGCCTTTCAGCAGTCGTGAAATGATTTCACGCACACTGCCCAGTTCGTTGGCGAGTTGCGCGTGGGTGACATGTAGCTGTTGGCCGTGGCCCAGCAATCGATTGGCCAATCGGGCATCTAATCGTTGAAAGGCAACCTCTTCCACGCGTTCCATCAGATCGGTCATGCGATCGGCAAACAGGCCAAGGACATAATCACGAAACACGGTGTTGGAGAGAGCTGCATGAAAGCGGGCAGCCGGTAGCAGATACAAGACAGAGGCGCGCTCAGTGACGGCGCGTGCCTGGTATTGTCGATTGCTGATCAGGCTGCTGATACTCACAATGCAGCTTTCACCGGCATCTATCCGATATAACTCGATTTCCCGGCCATTTTCTGCTTGTTTGAATACACGAATGCACCCGGACAGCAACAGCGGGAATCCTTGGCAAGGTTGGCCTTCGGTGTATACGGGTGAATTGGCGGCCAATTCAATGCTGCGAAGACCATCAAGCCATTGACCGTAATCCGCTATGCCGGACAGAGCAGGATATAAATCGGTTATCGATTTCATGCACCGGCTCTGGCGCGCATGATCAACTGCTTCATTTCGTGGACAGCGCGTTCCCAGCCAATAAACAGGGCTTGTGCCACAATGGCATGACCAATGTTCAATTCACGGATATGGGGTATGGCAGCGATGGCTTGCGTATTATGATAGTGCAGACCATGACCGGCATTTACGTGCAAACCCATGCGGGTGCCGTATTCGGCGGCAGTAATGATGCGCCCCAGTTCAAGTTGCTGTGTAGCGCCATCGGTATCTGCATAGCGTCCTGTATGGAGTTCGACGACCGGTGCGCCACAGGTGTGTGCCGCATCCAGTTGCTCGGGACGCGGATCGATGAATAATGAAACCCGAATACCGGCCTCGGTGAGTTGTGCGCAGGCATCTTTAATACGTGCGGTTTGCCCGGCCACATCCAAACCGCCCTCGGTGGTCAGTTCCTCGCGTCGCTCAGGCACCAAACAGACGTCGTGCGGCTTGATTCGACAAGCGATTTCAAGCATTTCATCGGTAACCGCCATTTCCAGATTCATGCGGCTGGTTAGCGCAGCAGCCAATTCGCTGACATCATGGTCTTGGATATGTCGGCGATCTTCGCGCAAGTGCAAGGTAATCGCGTCTGCACCGGCCATTTCGGCGCTGAGAGCGGCTTGCAGCACATTGGGGTAGGTGGTTTTTCTCGCTTGTCGCAGGGTNNGCGATATGATCAATGTTGACGCCGAGCAATATCATAATTGTTGCAAGTCCTTCAGCAGTTCGCGGGCGTGCAAGGTTTGACCGCCCAAATGATGGTTGATGATGTGGCGCATGAGACGTTTGCTTTGGTGCAGGCTTGTGGCATCACTGAAGTCGTGGCGTGCCAGGTCAGCCAAGGTTTTGCCGTGCAGTAAAATGCCGCCAGCCGGCGGTGACTGCTGGCTGGCTGGAATGGCACCCACACCGCAGAGATAATAATAGCTTAGTTCGCGGTTGATCGGTTGATTGCTGTGTGCTTCCTTGTCAAAGGCTTGTGCATAGCCTAGTTCGGTGAGCAGGTTTTGTTCGAACCGACGCAGACAAATGGCATACGCGGTGGGATCGTTGGCATGCGCCAGATCGTGCAGGGTTTGTACATACCACGGAAATAGTTCAGGGTGGGGATCGTCGCGCGCCAACAGCTTTAGCATCAGTTCATTGACATAAAATCCGCACAATAAGCCTAACCCTTGCGGAACAGGCATCCCGCCCAGCCATTCACAGTGAATGAGCGTGCGTAATTCGGATTTGCCAGACCAGCTAAACGTGAGGGGCAGAAACGGCATTAAACGTCCACGCAAAGCGGAATGAGGTCGACGCGCCCCGCGTGCTACCAAGCCGACCCGGCCATGCGATTCTGTCCATATTTCGATAATCAGGCTGGTTTCGCGAAACGGGTAACTGTGCAAGACAAAACCAGGCGTATGGTCAACGCGACCAGGATCATTGCGCGATTTTCTTGCAGATCCAGTCATGCAGAGTGCTATTCGTAACCGAGTTGGCGCAACATGCGTTCGTTATCGGCCCATCCGCTTTTCACCTTAACCCATAGTTCCAGGTAAACTTTTCCGCCGAACAATTGTTCCATGTCGCGGCGTGCTGCGCTGCCGATTTCGCGCAGACGCGCGCCATCTTTGCCGATCAGAATGGCTTTATGATTGTCACGATCGACCAAAATGCTGGCAAAGATCCGGCGTAGCTCGCCTTCCTGTTCAAATTTTTCAATGACGACACTGGTGGAGTAAGGGATTTCTTCGCCGGATAGCCGGAAAATTTTTTCGCGTACCATTTCAGCCGCCAAAAAACGTTCGCTTTTATCGGTGATGTCATCCGCGTCAAACATGGGCGGTTGCGCAGGCAGGAACTGCCGAATGGTGGTGAATAAATCATCCAGTTGATGACCATGTTTGGCGGATACGGGGATGATGGCGGCAAATGGAAATTTTTCTTGCAGACTGGCCATGGCCGGCAACAGTTGGTTACGTTCAGCGACCAGATCGGTTTTGTTGATAACCAGAATAACCGGATGATCTTTGGGTAACAGTTCCAGAACGGCTGCGTCACGCGCATCGAAATGAGTGCCCTCAATGACAAACAGGATCACATCAGTAGAGTGCAAGGCATCGACCACCGCGCGGTTCATACTACGGTTTAGCGCGTTGCTGAAACGTTTTTGAAAGCCTGGCGTGTCAACAAAAATGAATTGGGTGTCGTCTGTTGTATGGATGCCGTGAATACGGTGTCGGGTTGTTTGTGCTTTGCGCGAGGTAATGCTGACCTTTGCGCCGACCATGCGGTTGGTCAATGTCGATTTGCCGACATTGGGTCGTCCGACAACGGCAATGAATCCGGTGCGAAAAGCGATATCCGGCGGGTTGTCTTGGGTCATCGTTTATTCCGTAATGGGTTAATGGCGGTCCATGCGTCACGTGCGGCGGCTTGTTCAGCGGCCCTGCGACTGTTGCCGGTGCCATGGGTCTGTATTTTAAGTGCAGGAATCATGCACGATACATGAAATGATTGCGCGTGCGACTGACCGGAGGTTGAAACCAGTTGATAATCGGGTAGTGGCAAACGGCGGCCTTGCAGGTACTCTTGCAGTAGGGTCTTTGCGTCTTTTCCCGAGCTGACCGGGTCGATATGGCTAAGGCTGGTTTCAAACAACCTGGCAATCACCTCTGCGGCAGCGTTGAATCCACCATCCAGAAAAATGGCGCCACATAAAGACTCCAGCGCATCGGCCAGAATGGATGGGCGTTGTCGGCCACCGCTGCGGGCCTCACCGTCGCCAAGCAGTAATCGTTCGCCCAAGCCTAACCGAGCAGCAATGTCTTGCAGACTGTCCTGACAGACCAATGTGGCACGCAAGCGGGACAAGGTGCCTTCCGGTTGGTCTGGAAAACGCTGGTACAACAAATGGGCAATCACACAATTCACAACGCTGTCGCCCAAAAATTCCAGACGCTCATTGTGCTGACTGGCGAAGCTGCGGTGTGTGAAGGCTTGTTTAAGAAGACCGCGTTGCTTGAACTGATAGCCAATGGTTATTTCGATGTCGTTGTGTGTCATTGTGCCACGTCGCAAGCGCTGTGACCGGATTGCGTGGTTGAGAAGCGGTCATCTGTCATTTGATCAGTGTGCCGATTCGTTTGGGTTCGTCAAAATTCATCCAGATCAAAACCGCTTTGCCGACCACGTTTCGGTCGGGCACAAACCCCCAATAGCGACTGTCATTGCTGTTATCGCGGTTGTCACCCATCATAAAGTAGTAGCCGGCGGGAACGTTACAGGTAAACCCGTCGCTATCGTAACTACAATTTTGGCGATACGGAAATTGGCTGTCAACTTCTTCAACAAATAAAACCGGCATGCCTGCCTGGTTAAGAATATCGTGTGTGTGCTGACCTAGTTTTTCTTGGTAGCGATCAGCCGAAATGGATGTCAAACTGCTATTGGTGAACGTAAAAACGCCATCAGGCACCACGGGTTGCGGGACGCCATTGATTGTCAAACGCTTGTTGCGATAGGTGACTGTGTCACCCGGCAACCCTACCACACGTTTGATGTAGTCCAGGCTGGGGTCTTTCGGGTAACGAAATACCATCACGTCACCGCGCTGAGGTGTGCCGATGTCGATGATTTTACGGTTGATAACGGGCAGACGAATGCCCCATTCGTATTTGTTGACCAGAATAAAGTCACCCACCAGCAAGGTGGGCAGCATTGAGCCGGAGGGGATTTTGAACGGTTCAAATAAAAAGGAACGCAGCAGAAACACCAGCAGAATAACCGGGAAAAAACTTTCCGAGTATTCGGTCAGCAAGGGAACCCGGGCACCGGTCGCGCGGCGTGGCTTGAACAAGATAATGTCGGCAAGCCAGATAACGCCAGTGATCACCAGCGCGATAAACATAATCAATTCAAAATCCATGTAGCACGGTCTCCGGGGTTATTTATCGCCAACTTGCAGAATGGCCAAAAATGCTTCTTGCGGTATTTCAACGTTGCCGACTTGTTTCATGCGTTTTTTGCCGGCCTTTTGTTTTTCCAGCAATTTACGTTTACGGGTGATGTCGCCACCATAGCATTTTGCCAATACGTTTTTGCGCAATGCCTTGACGTTTTCCCGGGCAATGATCTGGGCACCGATGGCGGCTTGTATCGCGACATCAAACATTTGACGTGGAATCAGTTCACGCATTTTGGCAGCCAGTTCACGGCCCCGGTACTGGCTGCTGGCACGATGTACGATCAACGATAAGGCATCGACACGGTCATTATTAACCAAAATATCGAGCTTTACCAAGTCGGCGGTGCGAAATTCTTTGAAATCGTAATCCAGTGAGGCATAACCCCGTGTAGCAGACTTGAGACGGTCAAAAAAATCCATCACCACCTCGTTCATGGGCATGTCATAGTTCAGCATGACTTGGCGTCCCATGTATTGCATATTGGTTTGTGCGCCACGCTTTTGGTTGCATAGCGTCATGACATTACCCAGATAATCCTCGGGTAC
>DDOT01000099.1:0-5838 GCA_002341815.1 Thiobacillus sp. UBA2487
TAGCCAAGATCGCTGAGTAATTAGCTGCTTGCATTGAAATGGAAAGGGCGGTACAATACCGCCCTTTCGCGTTCTGCTCTTTAAAGGTGTATGATGAAGAATCAAAAGATCCGCATTCGTCTCAAAGCGTTTGATTATCGCTTGATTGATCAATCCGCGTTGGAAATTGTTGAGACGGCCAAGCGTACTGGCGCTGTTGTTAAGGGTCCTGTTCCATTGCCTACACGTATCGAACGTTTCGATCTTCTGCGTTCACCTCATGTCAACAAGACATCGCGCGATCAGTTCGAAATTCGTACCCATTTGCGTTTGATGGATATCATTGATCCAACTGATAAAACAGTTGATGCGCTCATGAAGCTTGATTTGCCAGCGGGCGTTGAGGTTGAAATCAAGGTTTAATGCAAGAATACCCGGTAAACGGGTAGTTGTGCCGATCCGGAACGGTATTCCGGTTTAACTGCCGGTCAATTGTAATCGGCTCCTTCAATAGGAAAGAAAAATGAGTCTAGGTCTGTTGGGCCGCAAAGTCGGTATGACTCGGCTATTTGCTGAGGATGGTTCTACCATTCCGGTGACTGTGCTGGATGTCTCTAACAATCGTGTGACGCAGATTAAAACGCCGGAAGTGGATGGCTATTCTGCTGTTCAGGTGGTGTTTGGTGTGCGTCGTCCATCTCGCGTAACCAAGGCTCAGGCAGGGCATTTGGCAAAAGCAGGTGTTGAAGCTGGTGAGGTGGCGCGTGAGTTCCCCGTAACGGCTGAAGCCGCTGCTGCGCTGTCTGCCGGTGCAGTGATCAGTCCGTCGATTTTTCAACCAGGCCAATTGGTTGATGTAACGGGGACATCGCAGGGTAAGGGGTTTACGGGTGTTATCAAGCGCCACAATTTCTCCTCTAATCGGGCAAGTCACGGTAACTCGCGTTCACATAATACCCCGGGTTCTATCGGCCAAGCGCAAGATCCCGGCCGCGTATTTCCGGGTAAGCGTATGGCAGGTCATTATGGCGCTGTCAAACGTACCGTGCAAAACCTTGAGATCGTTCGAGTGGACGAGGCTCGCCAGTTAGTGCTGATCAAAGGCGCGGTACCTGGTTCTAAAGGTGGGCACGTGGTGGTACGTCCAAGTGTGAAGGCGGGTGCATAATGGAACTTAGAAAAATTGATGACAAGGGTGCTGCGGCTGACAATATCGTGGTTTCCGATGCGTTGTTTGGGCGTGAGTTTAACGAAGCATTGGTGCACCAGGTTGTCACTGCCTATATGGCGAATGCCAGAAGCGGGAATCGCAAGCAAAAAGATCGAGGCGAAGTCAGCCATACGACGAGTAAACCATGGCGCCAAAAGGGCACCGGTCGTGCTCGTTCTGGTATGTCCTCCAGTCCGATTTGGCGCGGTGGTGGCCGCATTTTCCCAAATTCTCCAGAAGAAAATTTCAGCCAGAAGATCAATCGCAAAATGTACCGTGCCGGTATGGCCTCCATTTTTTCGCGTTTGGCTAGTGAGCAAAACATCTCTGTTGTTGATGCTTTTGCTGTTGAAGCGCCGCGAACCCGTGAGTTGGTTCAAAAGCTCAAAGGAATGGGTTTGGTAAACCGGGTTTTGATCATTACTGAGACGGTTGATGACAATCTTTGGCTCGCTTCACGTAATCTGCCTGATGTGCTGGTGCTCGAACCGCGTCATGTTGACCCGGTCAGTTTGGTGCGTTACGACCAGATTGTCATGACATCCGGGGCGATAAAACTGTTTGAGGAGATGTACGCATGAGCGCACTGGGATTTAGTGAAGAACGTTTGCTGCAAGTCATCTTGGCTCCGCAAATCTCCGAAAAGAGTACCCGCGTTGCAGACAAGCACGAGCAGGTTGTTTTTCGTGTGGCGAGTGACGCAACCAAGCCAGAAGTCAAGGCTGCGGTTGAGTTGCTGTTCAAGGTTGAGGTGTCAAGCGTACAAATCTTGAACGTCAAGGGAAAAGAAAAACGATTTGGCCGTATGCTGGGGCGTCGTAGTGACTGGAAAAAGGCATTTGTTTGCTTGAAGCCTGGTCAAGAAATCAATTTCGTTGCTGGGCAGTAGGAGTTAAAACATGGCATTGATCAAAGTCAAACCCACCTCGCCCGGACGTCGTGCAGTCGTCAAGGTGGTGAATCCTGACCTGTATAAGGGTCGACCCGAGGCTTCATTGCTCGAAAAGCAGTCCAAAACGGCTGGCCGCAATAGCAATGGGCATATCACAACCCGTCATATGGGTGGTGGACACAAACAGCATTACCGGATTGTTGATTTTCGACGCAATAAGGATGGTATTCCGGCCGTTGTTGAACGTCTGGAATATGATCCCAATCGTTCGTCAAACATCGCCTTGCTCTGTTATGCGGATGGTGAGCGTTCTTATATTATTGCGCCACGCGGTCTTAAGGCCGGCGCGACTGTAATGAATGGCTCCGATTCGCCTATCAAGCCGGGTAATACCCTGCCATTGCGTAATATCCCGGTTGGAACCACAGTACACTGTGTTGAAATGATGCCTGGTAAAGGTGCCCAATTGGCACGTTCGGCCGGAACCTCCGTTCAGTTGCTCGCGCGAGAAGGCAGTTATGCCCAGTTGCGTTTGCGTTCTGGTGAAATCCGTAAGGTTCACGTCGATTGCCGTGCGACCATTGGTGAAGTCGGTAATGAAGAGCATTCCTTGCGCTCGCTCGGTAAGGCAGGCGCTTCACGCTGGCGCGGCGTGCGGCCAACCGTTCGTGGTGTGGTTATGAACCCTGTTGATCACCCGCATGGTGGTGGTGAAGGCAAGACTGCTGCAGGTCGTCATCCTGTCAGCCCATGGGGTGTGCCAGCGAAGGGATATCGCACCCGTAACAACAAGCGGACTGACGGTATGATTGTTCGCCGTCGTCATCAACGTTAATGAGGTAAAGCTATGCCACGTTCGATTAAAAAAGGTCCGTTCGTTGATACGCACCTCCAGAAGAAAGTTGATGCAGCGCGTGCCGGAAACGACAAACGACCCATCAAAACCTGGTCGCGTCGTTCTACCGTTCTGCCCGATTTCATTGGTTTGACTATTGCCGTTCATAACGGCAAACAACATATTCCTGTGTTTATTTCAGAAAACATGGTTGGTCACAAACTCGGCGAATTTTCGTTGACCCGTAATTTTAAAGGTCACGCTGCCGATAAAAAGGCGAAGAAATAGGAGCCCATGATGAGAGTATCTGCTGTATTACGTGGCACACACTTGTCGGCTCAAAAGGGTCGTCTTGTTGCTGACATGATTCGCGGCCTTCCTGTAGATAAAGCGCTTAGCATCTTGGCGTTTACCCCTAAAAAAGGGGCGACTATCATCAAGAAAGTGCTCGAGTCTGCGATTGCTAATGCCGAACATAATGAAGGTGCTGATATTGACGAGTTGACGGTTGCGGCCATCACTGTCGATGAAGGTGCATACATGAAGCGTTTCATGGCTCGTGCTAAGGGTCGTGGTAATCGTATTATCAAGCGCACGTGTCACATCGTTGTGACCGTTGGCGATAAATAAGGAACCGACATGGGTCAGAAAATTCATCCTACAGGTCTTCGCCTGTGTGTGAATCACAATTGGAGTTCGCGCTGGTACGCAAACAGCCAAGATTTTGCAACCAAGCTTAACGAAGATATCAAAGTTCGTGAGTTCTTGAAAAAGAAACTGGCGAATGCCGCTATCAGTAAAATTGTGATTGAACGTCCGGCAAAGAATGCGCGCATTACCATTCATAGTGCCCGTCCAGGTGTTGTGATTGGCAAGAAGGGTGAGGATATTGAAGTCCTCAAGGCCCAACTGCAAAAAATGATGTCTGTGCCGGTGCATGTATCCATTGAAGAAGTTCGGAAGCCCGAGGTTGATGCACAGTTAATTGCCGCGAATATTGCCAGCCAGCTTGAAAAGCGCATTATGTTCCGCCGAGCCATGAAACGCGCAATGCAAAACGCTATGCGCCTTGGCGCCCAGGGCATCAAAATCATGAGCTCTGGTCGTCTGAATGGTGCGGAAATTGCGCGGACAGAATGGTATCGGGAAGGTCGTGTACCGCTTCATACCTTGCGTGCCGATATTGATTACGGTTTCTATGAGGCCAAAACAACGTATGGCATCATCGGTGTAAAGGTATGGGTCTACAAAGGCGATGCCCTTGCAAAAGGTGAGGTAGCTGCGCCTGCTGCACCGGCCGAACCCGAAAAACGCGCTAGAAAGTTAGGAGCGAAGAATGCTGCAGCCAGCTAGAAGAAAATACCGCAAGGAACAAAAGGGTCGTAATACCGGTATTGCGACACGTGGCAATACCGTCAGTTTTGGTGATTTCGGTCTTAAAGCGGTTGGTCGCGGTCGACTGACTTCACGTCAGATTGAATCCGCCCGTCGTGCAATGACTCGCCATATCAAACGGGGTGGTCGTATCTGGATCCGTATTTTTCCGGACAAACCTATTTCTGAAAAACCTGCCGAAGTTCGTATGGGTAATGGTAAGGGCTCTCCGGAGTACTATGTTGCCGAGATCCAGCCAGGTAAGGTTTTGTACGAAATGGACGGGGTGGATGAAGCCTTGGCACGTGAAGCATTCCGACTTGCTGCCGCCAAGCTGCCACTGCAAACAACCTTCGTTGTCAGAATGATTGGGGCTTAAACATGAAGGCCACAGATTTTCGCGCCAAAACGGCCGTAGAGATCAAGCAGGAAATCGTCGAATTACTGCGTGCGCAGTTTGGATTGCGCATGCAAGTGGCGACTCAACAGACCAACAAAACCAGTGAGCTCGGTAAATTACGCAAGAATATTGCACGTGCGCGTACTGTGTTGCGTGAGAAGGAACTGGAGGCTATTGCCAAATGACTGAAACAGAAAATAAAGTGGTACGCAGCCTGACCGGTCGTGTTGTGAGCAACAAGATGGACAAGACGGTCACCGTATTGGTCGAGCGCAAAGTCAAGCACCCTGTTATTGGCAAGGTCGTACGACGTTCCAAGAAATATCATGCGCATGATCAAAACAACGAGTATGCTGAGGGTGATGTTGTTGTTATTGAAGAATGTCGTCCGATATCCAAGACAAAAACTTGGCGCGTTGCTCAACTGTTGAATAAAGCAACCATGTCTTAAAAATACTTGTAAATTCGAAAGTTGGCTGATATAATAGCCGACTTTCGCCTCGCCGGAAACGGCAATCCGCCCGTACGGGTCCAAAACTGGCTGTCATAACAGGCTGAGCCTGTCGACGGGTTAAGTTGGAGATATATAATGATTCAGATGCAAACTCGGCTTGATGTAGCCGATAACACCGGTGCACGCTCTGTCATGTGCATCAAGGTGCTAGGTGGCTCGAAGCGTCGCTACGCCAGTGTCGGTGATGTTATCAAGGTCACGATCAAGGACGCCGCACCACGAGGTCGTGTAAAAAAAGGTGATGTCTACAATGCTGTTGTTGTGCGTACCGCTAAGGGTGTTCGTCGCTCTGATGGTTCGCTGATTCGTTTCGATGGAAATGCGGCTGTTTTGCTCAATAACAAACTAGAGCCAATCGGAACTCGCATTTTCGGGCCGGTCACTCGTGAGCTGCGCACAGAGCGATTTATGAAAATCGTCTCGTTGGCTCCTGAAGTTATTTGAGGTTGAGTGTCATGAACAAAATTCGTAAAGGTGACAGCGTCATTGTTCGTACCGGAAAAGACCAGGGCAAGCGCGGTGTGGTGTTGGCGGTTCGGCCTGATCAAAAAGTTCTGGTTGAAGGTGTTAACATGGTGCGCAAGCATGTCAAGCCAAATCCTGTTAAAGGTGAGGCTGGTGGAATCGTCGCGCG
>DDOT01000099.1:5869-7592 GCA_002341815.1 Thiobacillus sp. UBA2487
CGGGTTATTCAACCCGGTGACCGGCAAGGCTGATCGCGTGGGTTTTCGTGTGTTGGAGGATGGCCGTAAGGTGCGGTTCTTCAAGTCAAACAACGAAGTGGTGGACGTTTAAGAGGTTGCTATGGCTCGTTTGCAGTCGTATTACAAGGACAAAATTGTTCCTGAGCTGGTTTCGCAGTTTGGTTACAAGTCCATCATGGAAGTGCCAGTGATTGAAAAAATCACGCTCAATATGGGTGTTGGTGAGGCGGTTGCCGATAAAAAGGTAATGGAATTTGCGGTTGGTGACATGCAAAAAATTGCCGGACAAAAGCCGGTGATCACCAAGTCAAAAAAATCAATCGCCGGCTTTAAGATCCGTGACAATTACCCGGTTGGTTGTATGGTGACGTTGCGTCGTGGGCGCATGTACGAATTCCTTGACCGGCTGGTCACGGTTGCCATTCCGCGTATCCGCGATTTCCGCGGGTTGTCGGCCAAAGCGTTTGATGGTCGCGGTAATTACAATATGGGTGTTCGGGAGCAAATCATTTTCCCGGAAATCGAGTACGATAAGATTGATGTCCTCCGTGGTATGAATATTACGATTACGACATCTGCCAAAACGGATGCTGAAGCGCGTGCCCTGTTGGCTGCGTTCAAGTTTCCTTTCAAGAGCTGAGGATGCCATGGCTAAAATCTCATTGATCAATCGTGAAGGTAAACGTGCTGCACTGGTTAAAAAGTATGCTGCTCGTCGCGCTGAATTATTCGCCATCATCGGTAACGCTGGCCTATCTGCCGAAGAGCGTTTTGAGGCAAGGGTTAAGTTGCAGCAGTTGCCACGCAATGCCAGTCCGGTCCGTCAACGTAATCGTTGTGTGTTAACTGGTCGTTCACGTGGTGTTTTTCGGAAATTTGGATTGTCGCGTATCAAGCTGCGTGAGTATGCGATGCGTGGCGAAGTGCCGGGCATGGTAAAGGCCAGTTGGTAAGCGGAGGAATAGTTTATGAGTATGAGTGATCCAATTGCCGATATGCTCACGCGTATACGCAATGCGCAGACGGTGGAGAAATCTAACGTCAGCATGCCTGCATCAAAAGTAAAGGCTGCTATTGCCAAAGTGCTGAAAGATGAAGGTTATATCGATGAGTTCTTTGTTGAGACTGTCGATGGTAAGCCGCAATTGAAAATTGGCTTAAAGTATTATGCTGGTCGTCCGGTTATTGAAACAATCGAACGTGTTAGTCGGCCAGGCTTGCGTATTTATCGCGGAAGTGAAGATCTTCCGAAAGTAATGGGTGGTCTCGGTATCGCTATCGTCTCCACCTCCAGCGGTGTTATGACAGATCGCAGTGCCCGTGCCAGTGGCATTGGTGGTGAAGTGTTGTGTATCGTTGCATGATGGAGAGTTGAAATGTCACGTGTAGCGAAGAATCCGGTTGCTATTCCTGCAGGGGTTGAGGTTCAACTGGCAGGTGATTTGATTGAAGTCAAAGGGCCCTTGGGTACGCTGTCTCAAGCGACTAGTCCCTTTGTCCAGGTGACGCAGCAGTCCAATGAGTTGCAATTTGCTCCCGCAGACTCATCTATCAGGGCAAATGCAATGTCCGGTACGATGCGTGCACTTCTGGCTAATATGGTTCAGGGTGTCAGTAAGGGTTTTGAACGCAAGTTGCTGCTGGTTGGCGTGGGATATCGTGCCCAGGCTGCCGGCGATACACTAAACCTTACATTGGGTTT
>DDOT01000099.1:7733-15909 GCA_002341815.1 Thiobacillus sp. UBA2487
AAGGGAGTGCGTTATTCGGATGAAGTCGTGGTTATCAAAGAAACCAAGAAGAAATAATTAAGGGTTTAATATGGACAAGTCTGTTACTCGTTTGCGCAGGGCTCGTAAAACTCGCGCCCGTATTGCCGAACAACGTGCAACCCGGTTGGTGGTGTTCCGTTCGAACTGTCACATTTATGCTCAGATCATCGATGCAACCGGAGGCAAGGTGCTTGCCAGCGCGTCGACACTGGAGTCGTCTGTGCGTTCTGAAATTGCGAGCGGTGGAAATGTGCAGGCTGCGGTTGCTGTTGGTAAGCGGATCGCTGAAAAAGCCAAGTCGATCGGAATTGATGCAGTGGCGTTTGATCGTTCAGGTTTTCACTACCACGGCCGCGTCAAAGCGCTTGCTGATGCAGCCCGTGAAAACGGTCTGAATTTCTGATACGAGGATATTATGGCAAAAGTTGAAGCAAATCAGCAAGAAAGCTCGGATGGTCTGCGTGAGAAAATGGTTGCCGTTAATCGCGTGACCAAAGTGGTTAAAGGTGGACGAATTCTTGGTTTCGCAGCGTTAACCGTGGTCGGTGATGGTGATGGCGGTATCGGCATGGGCAAAGGCAAGTCGCGTGAAGTGCCGGTGGCCGTTCAAAAAGCCATGGATGAAGCGCGTCGCAAAATGAAGAAGGTAAGCCTGAAGAATGGCACATTGCATCATCCTGTAATCGGTCGTCATGGCGCTGCTGTGGTCTACATGCAACCTGCATCAGAGGGTACCGGGATCATTGCGGGTGGTCCGATGCGCGCAGTGTTTGAGGTAATGGGTGTGCACAATATTTTGGCGAAGTGTATCGGTTCTGCAAATCCTTACAACGTTGTTCGCGCAACGATTGACGGGTTGTTGAAAGTCAATACGCCAGCAGAAATTGCTGCCAAGCGCGGTAAATCTGTCGCTGATATTCTGGAGTAAATCATGACCGTCGCTAAAACTGTCAAGGTCACGCTCATCAAGAGCGTTATTGGTACCAAACAGGCACATCGAGATTGCGTTCGTGGTCTTGGTTTGCGTCGCTTGAATCATACTGTGGAAATTCTTGATACGCCTGCCAATCGCGGTATGGTTAACCGGGTTTCCTATCTCGTCAAATGCGAGGGTTAAATGGAACTGAATAATTTGCAACCTGGCATTGGTAGTCGTAAGGCCTCGCGCCGCGTTGGTCGTGGTATTGGTAGTGGTCTTGGCAAAACGTGCGGGCGTGGTCACAAGGGCCAAAAAAGCCGTGCTGGCGGTTTTCACAAAGTTGGTTTCGAAGGCGGTCAAATGCCTCTGCAACGCCGCCTGCCTAAGCGCGGTTTCGTTTCCATGACGGCAGGTGATACGGTCGAGGTTTTGTTGTCGCAACTGAACCGTATCCCTGTGGATGATATCGATTTACAGGCATTGAAAATGGCTGGAATTGTTCCGTCTCGTGCTCGGGCCGCTAAAATCGTTTTAAATGGCAGTATCGTTCGTGCCATCAAACTTCGCGGTATTCATGCAACCAAAGGTGCCCGGGCTGCTGTTGAAGCTGCGGGTGGCAGTTTTGTGGAATAATTTTGGCTACCGTCGCTAAAGGTATTGCATCTCCTGACAAGTTTGCCGACTTAAAGAAGCGTCTGCTTTTTTTGGTTGGTGCGCTGGTGGTGTATCGTATTGGTGCCCATATTCCTGTGCCTGGGATTGATCCCGTTGCATTGGAGCATCTGTTTCGTACCCAGCAAAACGGTATTCTGGGTATGTTCAACATGTTTTCGGGCGGAGCACTATCACGATTCACTGTGTTTGCGCTTGGAATCATGCCATACATATCATCCTCGATCATTATGCAGTTGCTTACGATTGTATCTCCGCAACTGGAAGCGCTGAAGAAAGAGGGTGAGTCCGGACGCCGCAAGATAACGCAATATACGCGGTATGGTACTGTTGCTATTGCTTTCTTCCAGGGTTTGGGTATTGCAATGGCACTGGAGTCGCAAAGTGGTTTGGTGGTTGATCCCGGTATCCTGTTTCGGCTGACTGCCGTCATGACATTGGTTGCAGGTACCATGTTTTTGATGTGGTTGGGTGAGCAGATTACCGAGCGTGGCATTGGTAATGGTATATCGATGATTATATTTTCGGGTATCGTTGCAGGTCTGCCGCATGCTATTGGCGGTACACTTGAATTAACCACGACAGGTGCTTTTTCCATCCCTGTTGTGTTGATGCTGTTTGTTGCCGTTGTGTTGGTAACCGCTCTGGTTGTGTTTGTTGAACGCGGTCAACGCAAGATTCTGGTTAATTACGCAAAGCGTCAGGTTGGAAACAAGATTTTTGGCGGTCAGAGTTCTCACTTACCGCTTAAACTCAATATGTCGGGTGTCATACCGCCAATTTTTGCGTCTAGTATTATTTTGTTTCCGGCAACGCTTGCCGGTTGGTTTGGTAGCCATCAGGGCTTGGGTTGGTTGCGTGATGTGGCGAGTGCCTTATCTCCAGGTCAGCCTGTTTACGTAATATTGTACGCTGCAGCGATTATTTTCTTTTGTTTCTTTTATACGGCATTGGTATTTAATTCGAAGGAAACGGCTGATAATTTGAAAAAGAGTGGCGCTTTTGTGCCTGGCATACGTCCAGGTGAGCAAACTTCGCGCTACATCGATAAAATTACGACTCGCCTTACTTTGATTGGTGCGATTTACATTACCTTGGTTTGTCTGTTGCCCGAGTTTTTAATTGTTAAATTCAATGCTCCGTTTTATTTTGGCGGAACATCACTATTGATCATTGTCGTTGTCACAATGGATTTCATGGCTCAAGTGCAGGCATATGTTATGTCGCAACAGTATGAAGGTCTTTTGCGTAAGGCAAACTTCAAGGGTGGTTCGAGTTCTATGAACAGGTAGTGTGATAAAAAATGTCAAAAGAAGACACGATCCAGATGCAGGGTGAAATACTTGAGACATTGCCTAACGCAATGTTCAAAGTAAAGCTGGAAAATGGGCATGTAGTGCTTGGGCACATTTCAGGCAAGATGCGTATGCACTATATACGCATTCTGCCCGGAGATAAGGTGACAGTTGAACTGACACCCTATGATTTGACGAAGGGTAGAATTACTTTCCGCGCCAAATAGGTATGAGTTTCCACAAATGTGGATTGATGTTTCAAGGAGTAAATCATGAGAGTTCAGGCATCTGTTAAAAAGATCTGCCGCAAATGCAAAATTGTAAGACGCAAGGGTGTCGTTCGTGTGATTTGCGAAGATCCTCGTCACAAGCAACGTCAGGGTTAACCTGTTTGTGCTAAAATTTAACGTTTTGAGTCCGGAGTAACTAGATGGCACGTATTGCCGGGGTAAATATCCCCAATCACCAGCACGCTGAAATCGCTTTGACTGCGATTTACGGTATTGGTCGAACCACCGCCAGGAAGCTTTGTGAAGAAGCTGGCGTGAATGGCTCCACAAAGATCAAAGATTTGACGGATGCCGACGTCGAACGGCTGCGTGAGGGAGTTTCCCGCTATACCGTCGAAGGCGACTTGCGCCGTGAAGTCACCATGAATATCAAGCGATTGATGGACATGGGATGTTATCGCGGTCTGCGCCACCGTCGCGGTCTTCCTATGCGTGGTCAACGCACCCGTACCAATGCACGTACACGCAAAGGGCCTAAAAAGGCCGTGCGTGCGACCAAATAAGGATAGTCTAGATTATGGCAAAAGCAAATATTAGGGTTCGGAAGAAGGTTAAAAAGAATGTGGCAGAGGGAATTGCCCACGTTCATGCATCTTTCAACAACACCATTGTGACCATTACCGATCGGCAGGGCAATGCGCTGTCATGGGCAACCTCTGGTGGTGCCGGTTTCAAAGGGTCACGTAAAAGTACTCCGTTTGCAGCACAGATTGCGGCGGAAAATGCCGGCAAACTGGCACAAGAGTGTGGTGTCAAGAATCTCGAAGTTCGCATCAAGGGTCCAGGACCAGGTCGTGAATCCGCTGTACGTGCGCTGAACAATGCCGGTTTTCGTATTACCAGTATTTCAGACGTTACTCCGGTACCTCACAATGGTTGCCGTCCCCCCAAAAAGCGTCGCATTTAAGCAGGAGTTTTTTCAGTGGCCAGAAATCTTGATCCAAAGTGCCGTCAGTGTCGCCGTGAAGGTGAAAAGCTGTTCCTGAAAGGTGATAAATGTTTTACGGACAAATGTTCTGTTGAACGTCGTGCCTATCCTCCAGGTCAGCATGGACAGAAAAAGAATACACGTCTTTCTGATTACGGTGTTCAGTTGCGTGAGAAGCAAAAACTTCGTCGCACCTATGGCGTGTTGGAAAAGCAATTCCGTGATGTCTATCATGAAGCAGACCGTCGTCGTGGTGTTACCGGTGAAAACCTGCTGCAATTGTTGGAAAGCCGTTTGGATAATGTTACTTACCGTATGGGCTTTGGTGCTTCACGTGCCGAGTCTCGCCAGGTCGTTCGTCACAACAGTATTCTCGTCAATGGCAAGCGAGTCAACATTCCTTCATTCCAGGTTAAGCCTGGTGATGTGATTGAAGTTCGTGAGCGTTCACGTGGTCAGTTGCGTATTAAGGCTGCGCTCGCTGCTGCTGAACAACGCGGTTTTCCTGAATGGCTCGATGTTAATGCCAAAGAAATGAAAGGCGTTTACAAAGCCCGTCCAATGCGTGCTGAATTGCCAGCAACCATCAACGAGCATTTGGTCGTTGAGTTGTACTCTAAGTAAACACGCGTAGCTGATTTGTAAGGAATTCCTATGCAAGGTAGCACTACTGATTTGTTGAAGCCACGTATTATTGAAGTTGAGACATTGTCTGCTTCTCGCGCTCGTGTGATCATGGAGCCGTTTGAGCGTGGATACGGTCACACCTTGGGTAATTCACTGCGGCGTATTCTGCTATCGTCTATGCCCGGTGCTGCACCCACAGAAGTTAGCATTACTGGTGTTCTGCATGAATATTCCAGTATCGAAGGTGTTCAAGAGGATGTTGTAGACATCCTTCTGAACCTGAAGGGAATTGCTCTGATTTTGAACAACCGTTCAGAGGCTGTTCTCAGGCTGAATAAATCTGTTGAAGGACCAGTCACTGCTGGTGATATCGAGACGTCACACGATGTTGAGATCGTCAATCCGGAATATGTAATCGCGCACCTCAACAAGGGTGGCAAGCTGGAAATGGAAATCAAGGTAGAAAAGGGGCGCGGTTACCAACCCGTTTCTGCCAGACGTCTGCCTGATGACACCCAGACGCTCGGTTCTATCAAGATCGACTCATCTTTCAGTCCGATTCGTCGTGTGTCGTACGCCGTTGAAAGTGCTCGTGTTGAACAACGCACTGACCTTGATAAACTGGTGCTGGATGTTGAAACCAACGGAACTGTGGATCCAGAAGAGGCCGTCCGGTATGCTGCTCGTGTTTTAGTTGAGCAATTATCGTTATTCGCCGATCTTAAGGGAACACCTGCTGCGGCAGAATCTCCAAAGGCGCCTCTGGTTGATCCAATGTTACTGCGTCCGGTTGACGATCTTGAGTTGACGGTGCGTTCTGCCAATTGTCTCAAAGCGGAAAATATATTTTATATTGGTGATCTTATCCAGCGCACTGAAAATGAACTGCTTAAAACCCCCAATCTTGGCCGCAAGTCGTTGAATGAAATAAAAGATGTGCTTGCTTCAAAGGGGTTAAGTCTCGGTATGAAGCTGGAAAATTGGCCTCCTGTCGGCCTGGAAAAGCCATAATTCGATTATAAGGAATATCAACATGCGTCATCGTCTTGCCCATCGCAAGTTGAATCGCACCAGCAGTCATCGTACTGCTTTGCTGCGTAATTTGACCAATGCGTTACTTCGTCACGAAGCGATCCGTACCACCTTGCCTAAAGCCAAGGAATTACGTCGTGTGGCTGAACCCATGATCACATTGGCTAAATCACCTACTTTAGCCAATCGTCGCCTCGCGTTTAACCGTTTGCGCGACCGTGAAATGGTTGTCAAATTGTTCGATGAATTAGGCCCACGATTTGCTGCACGCAACGGTGGATACTTGCGTATTCTCAAGTTCGGCTTTCGTCCTGGTGATAACGCGCCGATGGCTTTGGTTGAAATGGTAGACCGTGCTTCTTCTGCCTCTCATGCAGAAGACATGGATGCTTGATTGTCTATCTGGTAATGTTTATTCCGGATTTACGATGTAGGTTGTTGTTGAGTTGAGTGACGTTATATAATCGCCAGCTTTCAGCCCGGTTAGTTCTAGTGGTAAAACAAGGCACTCGTAACGCTTAGTCGTCAGTTCGATTCTGACACCGGGCACCATTTTTAAAAACGCACGGATACTTCTGTGCGTTTTTTTATGGCAGCACGCCGATGGGTTATAATCTAGCTTTTGCATGAAAGGGATGTGATGAGTCTGAATCAAGTGCCGGCAGGTAAAAATCTCCCACATGATTTCAATGTTGTGATTGAGATCCCCATGAATGGTGCGCCGATTAAGTATGAAGTTGATAAAGAGTCTGGTGCTATTTTTGTGGATCGTTTTATGGCAACTGCCATGCATTATCCCTGCAATTATGGTTATATTCCTTCGACGCTGTCTGAGGATGGCGATCCCGTTGATGTGTTGGTGGTGACGCCATTTCCTCTGATTCCTGGTGTGGTGGTGCGTTGTCGTACCGTTGGTATGCTTCGTATGAGTGATGAATCCGGCATTGATGCCAAATTGATCGCGGTTCCTGTCGACAAATTAAGTAAGTTGTACCAAAAGGTTCATTCGCTGCAAGACCTGCCCGAATTGTTGTTGGCCCAGATTACCCATTTCTTCGAGCATTATAAAGACTTGGAGCCTGGCAAGTGGGTCAAGGTCGAGGATTGGGCTGATACGACTGCCGCTCAAGCTGAAATTCTCGCTGGTGTTCAGCGTTATCAGGGTTGAGCTGGCAATGCGTCTTGTTGCTGAGTTAGATGCGACCGCTTTACGAATGGCCCAGCAGCGTGCTGCAAACGCGGTAGGTGTGTCCGTCTACTTCAGCGACACCCTGTTGTTTGATGGCAGCAAGGGGCCTGATATGGCGGTGATTCCGCCCGGCTGGTTTGAAATTGGCTCTTCTGAAAACGAAATCGGCAGAAATGCCGATGAGTCCCCCCAGAAACGTGTGCATGTATCCAAGGCTTTTGCCATTGGACGGTTTACGGTTACTGCTGAGGAGTGGGCGATCTTCGCCACTCACACGGGCTTTCGACCAGGCCGAGAGTTGATTTGGCCTAAAGGACGAGAACCGATCGTCAATGTCAGAACGCCGGATGTACTGCGATATTTGGCTTGGTTATCCGCAGAAACTGGTTTTCATTATCGGTTACCTACCGAAGCTGAGTGGGAGTATGCGGCGCGTGCTGGCACGACCGGTGCTTTTCATTATGGAGATGACATCAGTTGTAAAGAGGTGTCGTTCCGATCTAATTTCCCGATGCCTGATAAAAAAACAGGACGCAGTTGGTCTTTTTTTCCGCGTTGTGCTCCCATGCAGTGGGCAATGGAAGTTGGAACCAAGCAGCCTAATCTTTGGGGCTTGCACGATGTGCATGGCAATGTTTGGGAATTAACGTCAACACCTTGGCAGCCTAATCACTTGATGACGCCACGAGATGCGCATGAAGTGCCGCGAGCAGGTAACAATGTGCGGATTGTTACGAAGGGTGGATCCTGGTTTGACCCTGCTGCTGCCTCGCGTAGTGCGTCTCGCTGGCCACGTATGACAGATGAGCTGGATGTTAATCTGGGTTTCCGTTTGGTTCGCGAGCTGGGTTAAGGTCAGCCCAGCGAACACAAAAACTGAGTTGATTTTTATTGTTCTGATAGCTATAACTGAGTTCATCAGAAAAGCTGTGGATCAATAAAAGCCCCAACCCCCCGGGCTCTGCGTCTTGGAGTGAGGTAGCGACTGGTGTTATTGCCACTTCAATCGGATTGAAGGGCAACCCTTTGCTGGACAAGGTAATGCAGGCGCTTCCTGTGTTGGCTGTCCCTTCGATGTTAAGGCGCAGCTCAATAGGCGTGCCGTTCGGTTGGCTGTGCATCAAAATGTTGGCAATTGCCTCGTCCAGGCACATATCGAGCCGTGTGCATTGATCGGTGGGAACGCAGAATTGTTTTGCAGAT
>DDOT01000099.1:15939-16127 GCA_002341815.1 Thiobacillus sp. UBA2487
CGTGATTTCGACAGTGTGCGTCATCATGCGTGTGATGATCTTTCAGGACGTTGCATTCGCGGCGTCTTCTAATTTTTTGCAAATAGGAATTAATGCGCCAACGCCGGTTATTTCAAGCGCTTTCACGATGGCTGGTTCGTTGCCTAAAAGTAGTGCCATTTTTCCACCGCGTTGTTGTAGTGCTTTTG
>DDOT01000061.1:0-4628 GCA_002341815.1 Thiobacillus sp. UBA2487
GGGTAACAATCCGGACGGAATGCCGCTGCCCGTGTCGCAAACCTGCACTTGAATCTTGTTGTGGCGTGATTGCACGGCTATATCAACGCGTCCGTTTGGCTGCGTATAGCGAATGGCATTGTCAATCAGGTTGCCGAGCAATATACGGATATCTTCGGTATCACCCTCAACGCAGGCGGTATCATCTTGTATCAATCCCAAATCAATCTGGTGTTGGCTTGCCAACGGAATATAGTCAGCGATCAACGTCTTGATGAGCGCATTCAGATCGATACGGGATTTGATGGGCAAGACGGGTTTGGCCTCGTAACGGGAAATCCGCAGCAATTGCGCCACCAGGTGGGTTGCGCGATGAATGCCGCGTTGCATTTCACCGAGACGCAATTCAAATTGTTCTTGATTGGGGCTTTGGCGCAGATTGTCAATTTGTAATTGCAGGGCGGCTAGCGGGGTGCGCAACTCGTGGGCGGCGTCCGATAAAAATGCCCGTTGTGCCGACAGCGCTTGTGTCAAGCGATCTACCATGCTATTGATTGCGCTGATCAAAGGGGCTATTTCCGCAGGAATGCCATCGGTCGGTAAAGGATCCAGGCTATTGATGTCGCGCACAGTAGCCAGTTGAGTGATTTTTTCCACCGGTTTCATCACGCGACTGACAATCAGGCCGATTACCAGCCAAGACAAAGGAATCAATAATAAAACCGGCATCAACGCACGCATGGCCGAATGCGTGGCAATATCGAGTCTGACACGCTGGTCTTGTGACACTTGCACTACCCGATCCGGGTAGTACACAGTATAAGCACGCCAAAGACGGTCGTCAGCAGGTTGCGGCAAGCGCTGAACAGAAAATCCGGTATGCAGCGCACGTGGCAGATTGAAGTCCGGTCGAGAGGTGCGTACGGTCGGTGCATCCAGCATCCAAACCTGAATGACAAAATCCTCCTGCTGTTCTGTGCTGCTTTCTGCCCGGAAACGGTCTCGCATGGCAGGTAGCTGCGAGCCTTCATCAACGCTACGGGCAATGTGCACCAATTGACGATCCATCAGGCGATTGGCTTCATTCAACCCCAGAAAAAAGGTTAGCGCAGCACTCAGCGCAGACATCAGGGTCAACAGCAAAACCAGCCAGAGAATCAGCTGTCCTTTCAGTGATTGTGTATTGGCCACTGCACGCAGTGCCACGAAAATGGGGATTGGATTGGTCGGGTTCGACATGGGAATACTGGCTAACTCAAGGGGCTTTTAAGAACCATCCAGCCGATACCACGCACATTGCGGATGATGTCGTTATCAAATTTTTTACGTAACGCGTAAATGGTGACATCGATGGCATTTGTTGTAACACCCTTGTCCCATTCGTACAATCGTTGTTCGATTTGTTCGCGCGAAAAGATGCTGCCGGGTGCATTGGTGAGCAATTGCAGCAAAGCAAATTCTTTGCTGGGTAAAAGCAGGGTTTTGTTGCGGTAGCTTGCCTTATGGGCCAGCAAGTCCAAAGTGATTTCGCCATTGCCGATGACATGTTGATCGGGGGAGTCAACGCGGCGCAACACCGCCCGGATGCGGGCCATCAATTCCTTCATGCCAAACGGTTTGATGACATAATCATCCGCGCCGGCCTCTAACCCGGCTACCCGGTCATCCACATCATCGCGCGCAGTAATGATCATTAAAGGGATGTGTGCATGCGCACGACGTACCAAGGCCAGCACCTCCATTCCCGACCTGTCCGGCAATCCCAAGTCAAGCAGGATCAGCGATGGCGTATTGATCTGCAGAGCATTTTCACCAGACTGCGCATCTTTGCACCACACGACCGTAATGCCCTCATCACCCAATGCGCGCACCAGATTCGATCCAATCATCGGATCATCTTCAATCAGTAACAAAGGTGCAGACTCAGCGCGCATTATTCAGCCAATTGAGAACAAGAAACACGTCATTGTGACATAAATTGACCGCTAAGGCTGTACGCCCCTCCAATCGCCGCCCAGTAACTGATAAACTCCGGATTACGAACCAAAACCGGACTAATATCAGGATCAGGCGAATAAAATGATACGAAAAAACCCCAGCGGCGATCTGCCGCAAATCGATGAATCAGCGTTTGTTGACCCAACCGCCATTCTTTGTGGCAAGGTCATCGTCGGTGCCAACGTATTCATAGGGCCGTACGCGGTGATTCGGGCCGATGAGATCGATCAAACCGGTGATATGCAGCCCATCATCATCGGCGCCAACTCCAACATACAAGACGGCGTCGTGATTCACTCCAAGTCCGGCGCGCGTGTCGAAATCGGCCAAAACACCTCCATCGCCCATCGCTCTATTGTGCATGGCCCCTGTAAGGTTGGTGATCACGTGTTCATTGGCTTCAACAGCGTGCTATACAATTGCGTCGTTGGTCGCGATTGCGTGGTCCGGCATAATTCAGTGGTTGAAAATGTCGAGTTGCCAAACGGGTTTCATATCCCATCCACCACCAACATTCACGAAGACTCCGATCTCGGACAAATTCAGCAAGTCGGTTTTAGCGAAAAGGATTTTTCCGAAGACGTGGCGCAGACGAATGTGCGTTTGGTGAAGGGGTATAAGCGCTTGCAGAACGAATTCTAGTTAAAAGCGACTGTGGTGGCCCGCTGCGGCGTTGCTGCGGTGCTCGCTCCCTCGCCGTACTGATTTGTACTGTCTCGGTCGCTGCGCGCCTGGCGCCTTGCATCAGGCCATCCTCGTAACGCTTTTAACGTGNNATTCATGAAATGATCGGGTTAAATCTATTGTTCCTGTTGTTATGTCAGCGTTGTTCTGTAGTAATGGCAGACAGGTTCCGGATTATTGATTGGAAATTGAGGTCGGCAATCATTGCTTGCGAAAGATTAAGTCAAAAATACCGTGTCCGAGACCAATTCCCCGGTTTTCGAATTTGGTGAGCGGTCGCCAATCGGGACGTTCGGCATAACCAGCGCTGGTGTTGTGTAAGCCGGGTGTGTTGGTTAACACATCCAGCATATGTTCGGCGTAGTTTTCCCAGTCGGTGGCGCAGTGCAGATAGCCACCGTTTTTGATGCGTGATGCGATCAGTGCAGCAAATTCTGGCTGAATTAACCGGCGTTTGTGGTGTCGGGCTTTGTGCCATGGATCGGGAAAATAAATATGCACGCCATCCAGACTGTCGGGGGTGATCATGTGCCGCAGGACGGCTACGGCATCGTGCTGGATGATGCGCAGATTACTCAATTGGCGCTGTTCAATCAGTTTGAGCAGGCTGCCCACGCCGGGAGGGTGCACTTCGATGCCCAGAAAATTCTGTTCGGGCTGGTTGGCGGCAATTTCTGCCGTGGTGGCGCCCATGCCGAAGCCGATTTCCACAATGGTAGGGGCATGCCGGCCAAACAGTGCGGACGGGTCGATGGTGCTTTCTGCGTAATCAATGCCGTAGCGTGGGTAAAGTTGCTCAATCGCCCGTTTTTGTGCGGGAGACATGCGGCCCTGACGTACCACAAAACTGCGGATGGGGCGCATCAGTTCAAGCGATGTCATGCTGTTAACTGCCAATCAAACCGGAGGTCGGGGAAGACGGGCTGGCGGTGTAGATTTTTTTTGGCATGCGTCCGGCTAAAAATGCTTGGTGCCCGGCGATAACAGCGTGTTTCATGGCCTCGGCCATTAACACCGGTTGTTGCGCGTGGGCGATGGCGGTGTTCATCAACACGCCGGCACAGCCCAATTCCATGGCGATGGCGGCATCCGAGGCGGTGCCGACACCTGCGTCCACAATGACGGGTACATTTAACTCATTGATGATGATTTGCAGATTCCATGGGTTGAGAATGCCCATGCCCGAGCCGATAAGCGAGGCCAGTGGCATCACGGCCACACAACCCATGGCTTCGAATGCGCGCGCGGCGATGGGGTCATCAGAGGTATAAACCATGACCTTGAATCCTTCGTGAATCAAGATCTCGGCTGCTTTAAGGGTTTCGGCCACGTTGGGGTATAGCGTCTGCGGGTCGCCCAAGACCTCCAGCTTGACCAAATCATGGCCGTCCAGCAGTTCACGTGCCAGACGCAGGGTGCGCACGGCGTCGTCTGCGGTGTAACAACCGGCGGTATTTGGCAGGTAGGTGTATTTGGATGGGGGCAGTGCGTCCAGTAAGCTTGGCTCTCCCGCAAGTTGGCCAATGTTGGTGCGCCGAATGGCCACGGTGACAATGTTGGCACCACTGGCTTCCACGGCCAAACGGGTTTGTTCAAAATCACGGTATTTGCCGGTACCAACCAGCAAGCGAGACGAATAGTGCTTGCCTGCGATAATTAGGGGTTCCATGAGCGCCTCTTGTCAAATTAGCCGCCACCCACCGCGACGACGACTTCCAGTTGATCACCTTCGTGCAGTTGGGTGGTTGCATGCTGGCTGCGGGGCACAATTTCGCCATTACGCTCAACGGCCAGACGTTTGCCTGTGAGATTCAACTCGTCAAGCAATTGCGTCAGGGTGCTATTGGAGTTGAACGCACGGGGCTGACCGTTGACGATAAGCGTGATCACCATGGGTTGGTTATATTAAAACAAACATGGCACGAATTCTAGCATGAAACGGGGCTAACCCGATCATTTCATAAATT
>DDOT01000061.1:4672-6725 GCA_002341815.1 Thiobacillus sp. UBA2487
ATCACGCGAATTCATGAAATGATCGGGCTAATGAAGCGCACGCTGGCGAGTTATGGAGAAGTCGCGTAAAATGAGCACCAATGCGGGTGTAGCTCAATGGCAGAGCCGAAGCTTCCCAAGCTTAAGACGAGGGTTCGATTCCCTTCACCCGCTCCAACCTTTCTGCGTACTACCAATTTTGTTTTTATAAGCTAGAATGAATCGTACCGCACACTGAAACAACTGTGCGGCGGATTATGGTCCGGGTGCGGTTTTAACCGGGGGCGTCATGTCTGAGGGGGTCATGCAAACAAATAGCGGAAATGTGGTTGCCTTGTCGCAGTTCGACCGAGGGCGTCGTGGCATGCCATCGAATGAGGCATTGGTTTTGCTGACGGATTGTCGCGAACAGTTCTCTGCGGCAATCGCGCAGGCGTGGCATGATCGGCGTGATGCGATTGAGATGCGCTTGTTGCATGAAGGTGAGCATACCCCGATTCTGGAAAATCGCAGTTTGTATTTCTCAGCGCAAAAAGTGTTGCGTACCCGTTACGAATCCTTGCTGACGGCGTTTCGTCAGCAATTGACGCGGCGCTTTGACAAGCTGACCAATCCGGATAATCAGCCGGAAGCCGGTGCTGGCAAGCCCTCATTCGATGAATTGTCCCTGATGGACGAATCTACGTTTGAAATTTCGTTGGCGGTCAGTCGCGTGGCTTCCCGGCTGCAGGCTTTGGCTGTTGAGTCATTGGCGGCGCTGGATCAGCGCTTGATGTTCCTGGCGCAATCACTGCAGGTAAAATTGATCGATAGTCCGATAGCACCGCGTGGCCTGGCGGAATGTTTCCTGGATGCGTGTGCGGGCATTGATTCTGATACGCGTATCCAGTTGGTGTTGTTACAGCAGTTTGATGAAGAAATCGTGCCGTTGTTGCCTGCCATGTTTGAGTCGCTCAATCGGTTTTTGCTGAGTAACGAGGTTTTGCCTGCGATTAAAATCGGCGTGTCTTCCAGACAACTCTCTGATAAGCCTGATGTACGAACAGGCCATTCCGGGCAAGATCAAGCGTATCCGACCGATGGACAGGCCAAGTCATCCATGGACGGTGCGTCTGATGTGCTTGCCTTGCTGCAGCAGTTGTTGGCCCGTCAGGGTGGTAGCATCCTCGGAGGTGGCGGTGCGTTTGGTGTGTCGGGTGGCGAAGGGGGGGTGTCATTTGCTCCTGCGACTGCTGCCTTGGGATCCATGCGTTCTGCGGGAGGGGATGTGTCTGGCTCGCCTGAGTCAATAAATTCTATGGCGTTGTTAACCNNACCCGTCTGCAGCGTGGTCAATTGCCTGCAGGGTTGTCCGCAGCGATGACGACGGAGCGTTTGGAGTCGGGACAAGTCAATATGCTGCGCGATATACGCGCTGCCGGTCTGGTGAATACGGGCAATCGAACAGATGAATTGGTGATAGATATCGTTGCCATGTTGTTTGATTTTGTATTCAATGAGGATGAAATTCCGGTTGAGATGAAGGCGTTGATCGGTCGGTTGCAAATTCCGATGCTAAAAGTGGCTATGCTCGACAGGCAGTTCTTTTCGCGTAAAACCCATCCGGCACGTTTGCTCTTGGATGAAATTGCCCATATGGCCATGGGATGGACCCGCGAAGGTGATGCAAATCATCAGATTTACGACGCGTTAAAAGGGGTGGTCGATACAATCACCAATGAGTTTACAGATGACCTGAGTATCTTTTCTGATTTGCTGACCGGGTTGCAGGGATTTTCGGCAAATGCACAGGCTGAGGTCGAGCAACAGGTTGAAAAAACGGCGCAAGAACTGGAAACCATCGAGCGCGCCGGTCAGGCAGAGGCGTTTGCCCAACGGGCGGTCGATCAAGTCATTGCCAGAGCCCGATTGCGGTTGGACTGCCCATTACCCGATGGGATTGTGGCGTTTGTCAATCAAACATGGCAAAAAGTGTTGATGGAAATTTATACCCGTGAGGGTGCAAACACGGAACCTTTAAACCAGGCCATACATATTGCCGAGCAGTTGTTATGGAGTGTGACACCGAAGATTC
>DDOT01000065.1:0-419 GCA_002341815.1 Thiobacillus sp. UBA2487
ATGCTCGACCTCATCGGCAAGCTCAAGGCGCGTGGACTGGCCTATCGCGACAGCGCGGGCGATGTGAACTTTCATGTGCGCGCGTTTCCCGGCTACGGCAAGTTGTCGGGCAAGTCGCTGGATGAGTTGCATGCTGGCGAGCGGGTGGAGATTGACCCGCATAAACGCGACCCGCTGGATTTTGTGTTGTGGAAAGCGGCACGCCCTGGTGAGCCAAGTTGGCCATCCCCTTGGGGTGCTGGTCGTCCCGGTTGGCATATCGAGTGCTCGGCCATGAGCGAACATTATTTGGGGCAACATTTTGATATTCACGGTGGTGGACAAGATTTGCAATTTCCCCATCATGAAAATGAAATTGCCCAGTCGGAAGGTGCGCATGGTTGTGCGATGGCAAATTACTGGCTGCACAACGGCTTCGT
>DDOT01000065.1:487-747 GCA_002341815.1 Thiobacillus sp. UBA2487
ACCGTCCGGTTTTTTATCGCACGCGCGCATTACCGCAGCCCGTTGAATTATGCTGACGTTCATCTTGAAGATGCACGTCAGGGTTTGAATCGCTTATATACTGCGTTGCGCGATGTGCCGCCGNNTTGACAGCAAAATCGATTGGTCTGATGCCATGGCCGCGCGCTTTCGGGCGGCCATGGATGATGATGTTAATACCCCGCAAGCAGTTGCGGTGTTGTTTGAATTGGCGAATGAGGTGAATAAGACCCGCTCGGCTG
>DDOT01000065.1:777-1050 GCA_002341815.1 Thiobacillus sp. UBA2487
CCCATTTGCAGCAGTTAACCGGATGTGTGTTGGATGAGGCGGAAATCGTCAATTTGATTGTGCAACGGGCTGAAGCGCGGCGCGCCAAACAATATGCCGAGAGCGATGCGATTCGTAACCGGTTGCTGGAAGCCGGAGTGGTACTGGAGGATGGAGCGGGTGGAACAACCTGGCGACGGCGTTGAAGGGCTGGCAGGGGCGATTACCTCTGCACAAAATCCTCGTTTCAAGGCATTAAAAAAACTGGCTGATTCAGCGGATGAACGGCGTACA
>DDOT01000065.1:1091-3320 GCA_002341815.1 Thiobacillus sp. UBA2487
GCCGGCGGAATGCCACGCCAATTGCTGGTTTCTGATCCGGCACTGACCGTCAAGTGGCAAAGGCGTTGTCCAAGCGTACCGGTTCTGCAATTGTCGCCGGCCTTGTTGGGTGCGTTAGCGCCGGTTAAAACCCCCACCGGCGTGATGGCCGTGATGGACATCCCGCACCNNCGCACCCGCCACATCCACCCGCGCCGCATTTTTCCATAATGCTTGAGCATATCCAGGATCCGGGTAATGTCGGTGCCATGTTGCGTAGCGCTGCTGCTGGCGGTGTGGATACGGTGTTTCTCTCGCCGGGTTGTGCGGATGTATGGTCGCCCAAGGTGTTGCGGGGTGGTATGGGCGCGCATTTTGTGTTGCGCCTGGTTGAAAAGGCGGATTTGTCGGCTTGGGTACATCGGTTACCCGCCAAGGTGGTGGCGACCGCGCTGGACGCACAACAGTCACTGTATGATCTGGATTTACAGGGTGCCGTCAGTTTTGTGTTTGGCAATGAGGGGGCCGGTTTGTCACCTGAGTTGTTGACGCACATCAGCCATCGCGTGCAGATTCCGATGCCGGGCAACATGGAATCACTGAATGCTGCTGCCGCGCTGGCAGTGTGCGTATTCGAGCGGGTGCGTCAAACGGTCACGCGTTAATTTGTTGGTTGGCTGACCTGTTCGGCCAGTCCTTCCGTGTAGTCGTAAATTTCGCCCAACAGGTTTTCTTGATGGTCTGTTAATTCCTTGTCGGCCAGGCGTTCAATCTGGTTGAACACCTGCTGTACGGTGCGGGCATTTTGCTTACCTTGCAGCAGGCGGTCACGACAATGGGTGGTCCAGCGGTGTTGGCTGGTTTTATCCAGGCTGTCAGGGAAATGACGTGCCTGATAACGAAACAGTAACTCATCCAAACGTTTGTCTTCAAACCAAGGGGTTTGGTCTTTCAGGGTGTCGCCATCCATTTCGCGCAAGCGGTCGAGCAGGCGGCGATCTGAATTGCCGATGAAACCGTTGTACAGATCGCAGTCGATGTCTTGCGGTGGATAGTCGCGCTGCCAGAGCGATTGCCACAACACCGATAAATTTGGTGCATGTGCAAATTTCGCAGCATGCGCCAGTTGGCGGCTTAGATCGATGCCATAGCGTTCGGCTTGCTGCGGGCTCAGGGTTTTGAGTTGGCTCACCACGATGGGCGCACGATTGAGATGAATGGTTTTTAAAGGCAAGCGCGTTTCGCCTCGTTCGGTCAAGGCTTCCTTTTTACTGAACAAGCGTCGAGCGGCGTCATCTGCATCGATGGTGAACAGTTCGTCTGGATCAAACGCCAAATCCCATATAATGATCTCGTTTTTATTGGTGGGATGTGCGGCCACTGGCCATGCCAGCATCATACAACCGCGCTCGACCGGAATCATGCCGCTGATGTGCAGGAAAGGGCGTGGATTCAGCAGGTCGACGTGTTCCTGTACCCGCGTTTTGTCACGCAGTGCCAGACAGAAATCGAATAAACGTGGTTGTTGTTCGCGAATCAAGCGCGCCAGTGCCACGGTGGCTTCCACATCGGACAAGGCGTCATGGGCATGTCCATGGTGAATCTGGTTGGCGGCGGTCAGTTGCTCAAGGCGAAAGCTTGCCCGTCCATCATCATGGGTTGGCCATTGAATACCGTCGGGACGCAATGCCCATGTCGCGCGCACCAGGTTAAGCAAATCCCAGCGGCCGCACTGGTTTTGCCATTCGCGAGCATAGGGATCCATCAGGTTGCGCCAAAATAAAAACCGGCTGACTTCATCGTCAAATTGATAACTGTTGTAGCCGACGCTGATGGTTTCCGGTGTGGTCATGGCTTGAAAAATGTGTCGGGCGAATGCGTTTTCCGGCACGCCTTGGGTCAGGCAGTGTTGCGGCGTAATACCGGTCAGCAAGCAGGCTTCAGGATCCGGTAAATAATCCCCAGCCGGTTGGCAGTACCAGGTGAGTGGTTCTCCGATGGGATTAAGCGCGCTGTCGGTGCGAATGGCGGCAAATTGTGCAGGTCGATCCTGGCAAGGACTGATGCCAAAGGTTTCATAGTCGTGCCAGAGAAAGGTTTGCATACAAATGACCGGTGAGCAAAATCCGGATTATGCCAGATTCGATGGGAATCGACATTGCAAGGCCGCTCATGTGGGTCCGTTAACCCGATCATTTCATGAATTCGCGTGATGATCACGCAGGATTTTGTTACAGAGTGGAATTTTAT
>DDOT01000065.1:3333-4980 GCA_002341815.1 Thiobacillus sp. UBA2487
GCCCAATTGAATAAAATTTCAATAAGGAACCTCCGTGAGGGCGCGCGTTAATTTATGAAATGCTCGGGTTAAGCAGTGGTCTGTCCGAAAAAAGCTGGCGGTCTGTGGGTATGCTTCTGACACAGGTGAGGATGTGATAAGATGATGGCCTGAATTAGGGTTGCATGAGGTCATTCAATGACGGAACAACAGCAAGCCGACTTGCGCACGTTGGCCCAACAAGCCTTAACCTGGCTGTCCAGTCACGATATCCAGCCGGACCCGATCAACTACGCAGTGGCGTGGGCGTATTGCGGCGGTGGACAAAATAGCGACTTGCATGCCTGTCTGGACAAGTCGATTGTTCAAGGTAAGCATATTGATAGCCATTTGTTGCACGACTTGCACGAGCGCTTTTTGGGTGTGGATGATGGCGGGTTGGATCAAATCGGACGCAATCTGCAGGCCATGCTGAAGGGGTTGTTGCAGCATTTGGCCGAGGCTGGTGATGGGGTTTCTGCGTTTGGCGAAGCACTGACCCAGCAAGTTAGTCGCATGGAGCGAGAGCACTCACCTGAAGCATTTGAAACCGTGGCGCGTGAGTTGATGTCGGCCACTTTTGATGCTCAAGCGCGCAACCAGAGTTTGCATCAGCGTCTGGAAGAAACCCAGCGCGAAAGCGAGCGCTTGCGACAAGAGTTGGAGGCCAGTCGTCAGCAAGTCCTGACCGACCCGCTGACCGGTCTTGATAATCGGCGTGCGCTCGATTTGCATTTATTCAACATGTTGCCGGATGCGAGCATGCAGCCATTGGCCATGTTGGTGGCCGATATTGACCGGTTTAAGTCCATTAATGATAGTCACGGACATGCCATTGGGGATGTGGTGATTCGCAATGTGGCCGATGTGCTGCGTAAATTCACCCGTAGCGAGGATGTTAAGGCACGCTTTGGCGGAGAAGAATTCGTGGTGCTGTTGCCGCGCACCACCTTGACGGGCGCGATTCAAGTGGCGGAAACCATTCGAACGCGCATCGAACAATTGCGTTTGGTGCGCAAGCAGGATAATTTTCGTCTTGAGCCATTCACCATTTCACTCGGGGCTACCCTGTATCAACCGGGTGAATCCTCAGAAAGTTTTTTTGAACGGGCAGATGCCATGCTGTACCGTGCCAAAGAAGGCGGGCGCAACCGGGTGGTCGGCGAATAATGTTGAGCTATCGCCACGCGTTTCATGCCGGTAACCATGCCGATGTGCTGAAGCATGTGGTATTGATGCAATTATTGGAATACCTTAACCAAAAAGACAAACCGTATTGGGTGATCGATACCCACGCGGGTGCTGGTTTATATGCCTTGGATCAAGGCTATGCCCAACACAATGCAGAATTTGCCGGTGGTATCGCGCGCGTGGCAACTGCTGCCCGCCTGTCGGCGCCACTGGTCGATTATCTGGCGTTGGTACGCTCGTTCAATGAGCGACCCGATGTGCAGGTTTACCCCGGATCTCCGATGATTGCCTGGCGGCTGATGCGACCGGATGATCGTTTGCGGCTGTTTGAAATGCACCCGACCGATGTCGATATCTTGCGGCAAAACATGGCGGCTGCCGGTCGGCAGGCAAAAGTGGAAACCAGCGATGGTTTCGCCGGGTTGCGGGCGTTGTTGC
>DDOT01000065.1:4991-5323 GCA_002341815.1 Thiobacillus sp. UBA2487
CTTACCCGCCGTGCACTGGTATTGATCGATCCACCCTACGAAGACAAAGACGATTATCAAAAAGTACCGAAGGTGCTGAAAGACGCGTTAAATCGCTTTGCGGGCGGCACGTATGCCGTCTGGTATCCGCTGTTGCAGCGCAATGAACCGCTGCGCATGGTGGATAGCCTTAAACGGCTGGGCACCGATTGGCTGGACGTGCAACTGCGGGTTAGTCGACCTGCTGTCGACGGTTTTGGCATGTTTGGCAGCGGCATGTTCATTCTCAATCCGCCATGGACGTTGCCTGCCTTGCTAAAACCGTTGATGCCCGAACTCGTGAAACTGTTGGC
>DDOT01000065.1:5449-6003 GCA_002341815.1 Thiobacillus sp. UBA2487
TGAATAACGATGCCGCGCTTTCATAAAATTGCACTCTGTACAAAATCCTGCGTGATCATCACGCGAATTCATGAAAAGATCGGGTCAGGCAGGTTTGCGCCATGGTTCAATGCCCTGGTTGCGCAGCATCCTGCAACAGGATGGCTTGGCTGTATCGCAAAAAATCATCCAGGTGTTTTTGAATGATATTCACCGTAATTGGCAATTGCAGCACCTGATAGTCGTGCACTGCGATATTACGAAAACCGACCATACGCTGCAGGCCATCGACCAAGCCAAGATCAATCCAACCGCCTTGTGCCAACAACCTAAATACATCACGCGCGCTTTGCGGCACACCAAGCTTTTCGCGACGGATCAGGTGTTGTCCCATATCCAGTGCGGCTTCGCAGGCGCGTTGGATGTTCAGAATGGCGGCATCCTGACGGGTGAAGTTGGTTGCAAATGTCGCAGGATCGCTGGTGTACTCCTCCCGAGCCCGTGCCACACAGCGTTCTATTACCGCTGCTTTATTAATCAGTACGTCATCGACCATACACCGTCCCCCTGTGCTG
>DDOT01000065.1:6066-6192 GCA_002341815.1 Thiobacillus sp. UBA2487
GCGTCAAGTGCCCACCAGCGTTGGCCGGTGGTAATGATCTGGTATTGCATCACGGTGGAGGCTGCACGCAGATCAAGCAAATCCACCGGACAGTCCGCTATATCCGATAACTTTCCTGAAAGATTA
>DDOT01000065.1:6329-6453 GCA_002341815.1 Thiobacillus sp. UBA2487
CGTTGTTTGTCATCCTGTTTTCTCGCAGGTTTGAAATCCCGGCCTTCGGCCAGCAGACGCGCGCCAGTGTATGGAAAGGCTCGGGTGCAAGTGTATATATTTGTCCTGTCGGCCGCAATTGACA
>DDOT01000050.1 GCA_002341815.1 Thiobacillus sp. UBA2487
CGTTCTGCACGATCCCCGACATAGAACGAGCCAAACCCGACCAACGTCACCGTATCCCCCTTTTTCATCGCATCGCTGACCGCATTTAGTGCCGCGTCCAGTACACGACCCGCAGTCGCTTTAGATACATCAGCCGATTCAGCAATGACATCAATCAGTTCCGACTTATTCACTTGTTTCCCCTTTTATTGAGTGTACAAACGCACCGGGTTTCTCACCCGAACTGCAAAGCAAGCTACGCACCACACGACAATTGCGCCCGATATGGACAAAATCATCTTGCCAACACTCTACCTGCACTGCGCCCCAAGTTCAAGCGGAATCTGCCGTTCATGCGCTGTCGACAGCCATTTTTGGTGTTGCCGACAGTACGCGCATTGATCAATGTTTGGTTGCGACGGTTTCTTCCACAGCCACTGCACTCTGCATCACCTCGGTTGCCGGCGCGTCCTCTTCAGCCAATGGTTCCGGTTGACGTTCCAGCACAGCCTGCAGCGCTTGGTCGATCCATTTCACCGGCACGATATCCAGCCGATTCTTGATATTGTCGGGAATATCCACCAAATCGCGCACATTCTCTTCTGGAATCAGCACCGTTTTAATACCGCCGCGATGCGCGGCCAATAGTTTTTCTTTCAGCCCGCCAATCGGCAATACCTCACCACGCAAGGTAATTTCGCCCGTCATGGCCACATCGGCGCGCACCGGAATACCCGTCAAAATTGACACCAGTGCCGTACAAATCCCAATACCTGCACTTGGACCATCCTTGGGCGTAGCACCTTCTGGCAAGTGAATATGGATATCGTGTTTTTGGTAAAAATCAGCAGCAATACCCAATTGCCTGGATCGGCTGCGCACAACTGACATGGCCGCCTTGATCGATTCTTGCATCACGTCACCCAACTGGCCGGTGGTGGTCATATTGCCCTTGCCGGGCATCAACACACCTTCAATGGTCAGCAATTCCCCACCCACTTCAGTCCACGCCAACCCGGTTACCTGCCCGACTTGGTTAAATTTCTCGGCGACACCATAGGTAAATCGCCGTACGCCGAGGAATTTATCAAGATTGCGCGAATTAACCACAATCTTCTTGGTCTTAGGTGCTTTGGTCAGCAAGGCAGTCACCGCTTTACGACAAATCTTGGCGATATCCCGATCGAGGTTACGCACGCCAGCTTCCCGGGTGTAATACCGCACGATATCACGCAACGCACTTTCCGTAATGGTGCATTCGTCTGCCTTCAAGCCGTTGGCAGCCATCTGTTTATGCACCAGATAACGCTCGGCAATATTCACTTTTTCGTCTTCGGTGTAGCCCGACAGACGAATCAGCTCCATGCGATCCATCAAAGGGGCCGGAATATCCAACGTATTCGCGGTGGCAACAAACATGACATCCGACAAATCAAAATCGACCTCAATATAGTGATCGCCAAACGTATGATTCTGCTCCGGATCAAGCACTTCCAACAGTGCAGATGATGGATCGCCCCGGTAATCCTGCCCCATTTTATCGACTTCATCCAGCAAGAACAGAGGATTCCGCACGCCGACCTTGGTCATGCTCTGTAAAATTTTACCCGGCATCGAACCGATATAAGTACGACGATGCCCACGAATTTCAGACTCATCTCGCACACCGCCTAACGCCATACGAATGAATTTGCGGTTGGTCGCTTTGGCAATCGATTGACCGAGAGAGGTCTTGCCCACGCCGGGAGGTCCCACCAGACACAAGATCGGTCCTTTGAGCTTCTCAACCCGCTGTTGCACGGCGAGGTATTCGACAATACGTTCCTTGACCTTTTCCAGACCATAGTGGTCTTCATCCAGTATCGCCTGCGCACGCGTCAAGTCGCGGCTAATTCGGGTACGCTTGCGCCACGGTAACGCTACCAACGCTTCGATATACCTACGCACCACGGTGGCTTCCGCAGACATAGGCGACATCATCTTGAGTTTTTTCAACTCAGCTTCAGCTTTTACCTGTGCTTCCTTGCTCATATGAGCGCTCTTGATACGCTGCTCTAAATCTTCCAGTTCAACGCCATCTTCTCCGTCGCCCAACTCTTTTTGAATGGCTTTCACTTGCTCATTCAAATAATAATCCCGCTGGCTTTTTTCCATCTGCCGTTTAACTCGGCCGCGAATCCGCTTTTCCACCTGCAAAATATCGATTTCGCCTTCCAGACGCGCCATCAAATGTTCCAGGCGCGCTTGCACCGGAATCATTTCCAGAATTTCCTGCTTCTGCTCAAGTTTAAGGGGCAAATGCGCAGCAATCGTGTCCGCCAAACGACCGGCGTCGTCAATCCCGACCAGTGAGGTTAAAATCTCGGGTGGAATTTTCTTGTTCAACTTCACATATTGATCAAACTGGTTAACCAACGCACGTCGGGCCGCTTCTGTCTCTTTATCACCTGACTCTTCCTGTTCTTGAATCAATTCGACAGTACCGAAAAAGTGGTTGCCCTCGTCCGCATACGCCACCACGCGTGCACGTTGCGTACCTTCGACCAACACCTTTACCGTACCATCCGGTAATTTAAGCATCTGCAAAATCGTAGCGACGCTGCCAATCAAGTATAAATCTTCAGGTAACGGGTCATCTTTGGCGGCTGACTTTTGTGCGGACAGAAGAATACTTTTGCCCGATTCCATGGCCACTTCCAGCGCACGTATTGATTTGGCGCGGCCAACAAACAGGGGAATCACCATATGCGGAAACACCACCACGTCACGCAACGGCAACAATGGCAAAGTGATGCTTTCAGGAGGAGTCGTCAGTGAGGACATAATGTGTAAACCTTATCAAAACGTGTAGCGCCAATCGTACAATACAGCGCACTACACCACAGGTGGGCACCTCGAAAACGGTTGGCACGACATACAATACCGTGCAACCACTGGCACACCAACTCGTCTGGCGACAGAATCGGGTTAGTTCACATATTCAGGCAAACTGCCGGATTTCAAGAGGCCGGCAGTCACAAAAACATCAAAAACATAACATGGCAAGCATGTCTTACGATGTTCAGGAGGCGACCTTGGCTTGGTCAGCGTAAATCAACAAGGGTTGGGTATCTTCTCGCACAACCTGTTCGTCCACCACCACTTTACTGACATTCTGCAACGAGGGCAAATCGAACATGGTATCGAGCAACGCGTGCTCTATAATCGAACGCAACCCGCGTGCTCCGGTTTTTCTCGCCAACGCTTTGGTTGCAATTTCCTTGAGCGCTGCCTCGCGAAATTCAAGTGCCACGCCTTCCATTTCAAACAAGCGGGCATATTGCTTGGTCAGCGCATTTTTTGGTTCGGTCAAGATTGTAATCAACGCGGCTTCGTCCAATTCTTCCAAAGTAGCGATTACCGGTAAACGGCCGATCAATTCCGGAATCAGACCAAACTTGATCAAATCTTCCGGCTCGACATCGTGCAGCAAGGCGGTAACATCCTTGCCGCTGTCTTTGCTGCGCACCTCGGCCCCGAAGCCGATACCACCTTTTTCAGTACGATGACTGATGACTTTTTCCAGACCGGCAAATGCGCCACCGCAGATAAACAAAATGTTGGTGGTGTCAATTTGCACAAATTCCTGATTGGGATGTTTACGTCCTCCTTGTGGCGGAATCGACGCGGTAGTCCCTTCAATCAGCTTGAGCAACGCCTGCTGAACCCCTTCCCCAGACACATCGCGGGTAATGGACGGGTTATCGGACTTGCGCGATATCTTGTCTATTTCATCAATATAAACAATGCCATTTTTCGCTTTTTCGACATCATAATCACATTTTTGCAACAACTTCTGAATGATATTTTCGACGTCCTCACCAACATAACCGGCTTCGGTCAAGGTTGTTGCATCCGCCATGACAAACGGTACATCCAGCAAACGGGCCAAGGTTTGCGCCAGAAGCGTCTTGCCTGAACCGGTTGGCCCAATCAGCAAAATATTGCTTTTGGCGAGCTCAACATCGCCCTTACCGCCACCGTTGCGCAAGCGCTTGTAGTGGTTATACACCGCAACTGCCAAAATGCGCTTGGCGCGATCTTGTCCAATCACATAATCATTCAGAATTTCACGAATTTGATGCGGTGTAGGCAAAGCGGATTTATCGCCTTTACCAAGCGTATCCTGCTGAATTTCTTCCCGGATGATATCGGTACACAAATCAACACATTCATCGCAAATGAACACCGAAGGTCCCGCAATCAGCTTGCGCACTTCGTGCTGACTCTTGCCGCAAAACGAACAATGCAGCAATTTATCTCCGTTGGCTTTGTTATCCGACATTTTTATACTCCATCAACTGCCTGACCATTTATCTTGCCGCACCCGCGTGTAAATGAAACCGGCTCCCTGACATGGTCAAGCCGATGCATCCTTACGACTGGTCAGCACCTTGTCAATCAACCCATAATTCACCGCTTCTTCCGCACTCATGAAATTGTCACGATCAGTGTCTTTTTCAAGAGTCGCCATGCTTTGGCCTGTGTGCAGAGCCATCATGCCATTCAGTCTTTCGCGCAAGTATAAAATTTCTTTGGCATGAATCGCAATGTCTGATGCCTGCCCCTGAAAACCGCCCAGCGGCTGATGAATCATGACCCGCGAATTCGGCAAGGCGAAACGCTTGCCAGCCGCACCAGCCGTCAACAAAAATGCCCCCATGCTGGCAGCCTGTCCCATGCACAAGGTGCTGACATCCGGTTTGATGAATTGCATGGTGTCATAAATAGACAAGCCGGCCGTTACCGATCCTCCCGGAGAATTGATATACAGGTGAATGTCTTTATCCGGATTTTCCGATTCCAAAAACAATAACTGGGCGACCACCAGATTGGCCGATTGCTCATTGATCGGGCCGACAATAAACACAACCCGCTCTTTCAACAGACGCGAGTAGATGTCATATGCCCGCTCACCTCGCCCGCTGTGCTCAATTACCATTGGAATCATACCAATTCCCTGCGGATCCCAGTTTTGCATGATCAATTCCTTCCCATCAATGCTTCAAATGTTGTGGGTGACTCCGTTACCTTAACCTGCGCAAGCAACCAGTCGACTACATTTTCTTCCATCGCCATCGAACGAATTTCCTGCATTTTTTCTGGCGAACTGCGATACCAGTTGATGAATTCCTGTGGGTCTTCATAACTCTGCGCCTGCGCCTCAATCATATCGCGCACTTGCTCTTGGCCGGCTGTAATCTGTTGCTTTTGGGCAATATCCGACAAAATCAACCCCAGCGCAACGCGTCGCTCGGCTTGCTTTTCCATTAACTGCACAGGCAAGCTGGCATCATCCGATTTCATGCCGCGCGCTTGCAAGTCTTGGCGCATCTGTTCCATCATGCTGTTCACTTCTGCTTGCACCATAGACTTAGGCAAGGCCAGTTGGGTAGTTTCCAACAAAGCGTTCATTACCTGCTCTTTCACGCGCGCGCGCGCGCGCTGCTTGACTTCACGCTGCAAATTACCCGATATCTCGGCACGTAACTGGGCCACATCACCATCGGCAATACCCAATGCACTGGCAAACACCGTATCGATAGCCGGCACAACAGCTTCTGTTACTTCTTGCAAGCTTAATGCAAATTGCGCTGTTTTTCCCGCGACATCTTTGCCATGGTAGTCTTCAGGAAAAGCCACATCGATGGTTTTGGCCTCTCCTGCCAACATTCCGATGAAACCGGTTTCAAAATCTTTCAACGTACGTCCGGCACCCAACTCAACCCACATGTCCTTGCCTTCACCACCAGGGAAAGCCTGACCGTCTATCGTGCCCGCGAAATCGGCACGAACCCGGTCACCTTGCTGGGCTGCACGGTCCACTGTCTTCCAGACCGTACGTTGCTTCGCCAGAATGTCCAGCGTACGATCAACCTCAGCATCACCCACTTCAATCACAGGTTGACTGACCTCAATACCGGACAAATCACCGATGGCAATGTCGGGAAACACATCAAATACGGCGTAAAATTCTAACACCCCATCCGCCGCACCTTGCCCGGCGGGTTCAATACGCGGGAAGCCGGCAACCCGCAAACCCAATTGGGTCACGCTGCTGGTAAAGGCTTCTTCCAGGCTGCGCCCAATCACTTCTTGCCGCACCTCTCCACCATATTGCTTACCAATAACCGACATCGGGATCTTGCCCTTGCGGAACCCGTCCATGCGCGCCGTACGGGCAATCTGACGCAAGCGCCCCGCCACCTCAGCCTCAATTGCAGGCAATTGCACAGACAGACTTATACGACGCTCAAGAGGACCCAGCGTTTCTATTTGGGGGGATTGCATAAAACGTATCCTTGGAATCGAAAAATAGAGTGCATCAAAAACAAAAAAACGGACAGATTTATCGCATTTGCCCGTTAATACATTCAACACAAATCAACGAAAGGAGGAGCATATCACGTCAAATCGCTTCTTGAAATACGAAACGAATGACCTGGAAGCGCCACAGAAGCACTGATGGATAGAAGCTTGCTCAGTGCGGCTTTGGAAATCTTAAGGAAGCAGTGACGGACTCCTCCACGAGAGCGGGAATTAATTCGTTCAAAAATCATGCCTTACGCACAAACTCGGATTTCAAACCCATTGCGCCAACGCCATCAATTCGGCAATCAATATCATGATCACCATCTACCAAGCGAATATTCTTGACTTTGGTGCCCACTTTAACCACCAGCGAAGATCCTTTAACCTTTAGGTCCTTAATCACGGTTACCGTATCGCCGTCGGCCAACACATTGCCATTGGCGTCACACACCACGCGCCGCTCTTCCATCGCTTCGACAGCCTGTTGCGGCCATTCGTGCGCACACTCCGGGCAAACATACATCACCCCATCCTCGTACGTGTAAGAGGACCCACATTGGGGACAAGCCGGTAAAGTGCTCATTAAAAACCCACTGGTAATAGTCAGAATAAAAAAACTCTTGCTGCAAGATCATCGTGCGCAATGCGCACCATCAACGCCACAAGCAAGAAAGCAACCCGATACTGGTGCGAGTGGGGAGACTCGAACTCCCACGTTTCACAACGCCAGATCCTAAGTCTGGTGCGTCTACCAATTCCGCCACACTCGCATAAC